>CALWAA010000007.1 GCA_944372725.1 uncultured Bacilli bacterium
GGTCCAGTAGCTCCTTGAGGAATTGTTAAATTAAGGAAAAAGTTTGGTGAAACTCCAGTAATAGAAGCCGTAGCAGTAGAACCAGGAGCACCTGTAGTAATAGTTCCTATGTTTAAAATTGGAGTAGTAGTAGCTCCGGCAGGTCCAGTAGGACCCGTAGCGCCTGTAGGTCCAGTCGGACCAGTTGCCCCAGCAGTACCAGTTCCGGCAGGTCCGGTCGCACCTGTTGCTCCAGTTGGACCTGTAGGTCCTGTAACTCCAGTCGGACCCGTAGCGCCTGTAGGTCCAGTCGGACCAGTTGCCCCAGTAGGCCCGGTCGCACCTCTTGGAATAGTGAATTCTAATATTGCATTAGAGGATGTTCCAGCATTGATTACACTAGCAACACTTCCAGGGTCAGAAGTAGTAGTTGTACTAACAGTTATTGTTGCAGCGGCAGGCCCAGTCGGTCCAGTTGGCCCGGTTGGACCATAACAGCAACAGCATCCCGAATTAGGATGATTTTTGTTATAACAATCAATATAAGCTTGTGCCCGTTCTAAATTATTATTCACTTTTTTATCTCCTTTCTTCTATATTATATGTAACATGAAAAAAATAAAGATGGCAAATGTTCATATTTTTAAGTTTATTTTTCTAATTAGTTACACTATTAAGATATGTTTTAGGTTTTTAATATGATAATAACAAAATGATAAACATAAACTATAGTGGGTGAAATGATGAATAAATATAAAGTTTGCGTTTATGCAATAAGTAAAAATGAAGAAAAGTTTGTAGAAAGATGGGTTAATTCTATGAAAGAAGCTGATGCCTTATATGTATTAGATACTGGTTCTACAGATAATACGATAAAATTATTAACAGATTTAGGAGTGGAGGTAACACAAGAAGTCATTAATCCATGGAGATTCGATGTAGCTAGAAATAAATCTTTAGAATTAGTGCCACTTGATACAGATATTTGTGTATGTACAGACTTAGATGAAGTATTTGAACCAGGATGGAGAGAAAAATTAGAAAATGTATGGAATAAAAATGTTGATAGGGTAAGATATACTTACAATTGGAGTTTTGATGAGTATGGAAATCCGGCAACAACATTTATGCAAAATAAAATTCATGCAAGAAAGGGCTACAGCTGGTATCATCCAGTTCATGAAATATTAAAAACAAAACCAAATGAAATAGAAGTATCATGTGAAAATCTAGTCTTAAATCATTATCCTGATAATACGAAATCAAGGAGCAATTATTTACCACTTTTAGAAATGAGTGTCGAAGAAGACCCAACCGATGACCGTAATATGCATTATTTAGGAAGAGAATATATGTATTATGGCAAATGGAATGAGGGAATTGACACATTAATAAAACATTTAAACCTGCCAACTGCTAAATGGGATGCGGAAAGATGTGCATCTATGCGTTTTATAGCTAGATGTTACATGGGGTTAAATAGGCCGAAAGAAGCTGAAATGTGGTACAAGAACGCTATAAAGGAAGCTTCTTATTTAAGAGAAGGCTATGTAGAACTAGCCCAAATATATTTAGATGAAGAAAGATATGAAGAAGCTTATGAATTAATGGAATGTGCTTTTTTAATTAAAGAAAAAGCCCCTGTTTATATTAATGAAGCCTTTGCATGGAATGAATATATTTATGAATTAATGGGACTAATATGTTACAATTTAAAACTTTATCCAAAAAGTTTATTATATATGCAAAAAGCCTTAGATTTAGCTCCAAATAATGAACGAATCAAAAATAATTGCGAGATTATAAATAAAATGATTAATTAAAAAGCAAAAATTGACAAAAAGGTATTTATTTTATGTTAAAAATATTGTAAAATATTTTTAGTTAAAGAAAAGTAAGGAGTGAATAAAATGGTTTGCAGTAAATGTGGTACCAAAAACAAATCGGGTGCTAAATTCTGTGAAAAGTGTGGTAATAAGCTAGAAGTACCAAAGGAAACAAAAGAACCAAAACAAGAAAAATCAAAAAAAGAAGCCAAAGAGCAAGTAATTTTTTGTGAGAAATGTGGTAGTAAAAATAAAATAGGTGGTAAGTTTTGTGAAAAATGTGGAGCAAAATTAGAAAACACCGATGATACAAAAAAGGTAAAAAAAGAAAATCAAGTGATATCAGATGTAAAATCAAGAGTTCAAAAAATTCCTAAAAAGCTAAAAATTGGGATAGGAATAGGCATCATTATCGTCATTGCTGCCATCATAGCTTTAGCCATTCTTCTAAATAATCCAGTTAAGAAAGTAGAAAATTATTTAACAAGTTATTATGATAACTACAAAGAAGATTATGGAAATGATGAATTAATAAAAATAGGAGATATTTTAAGAAACAATAAAGATAAAGAAGATAAATTAGAAAGTATTTCTAATCAAATTGAAAAGACAATTAATAATTGGGTCAAAAATTTCAACAAATCTTATAAAAATGAAGAAGCTTTAGAAAAAGAATTTGACAAATTATATAATGTCTTAAAAGAAATTTATAGTTACTTTAATGGTTTAGAATATGTTTTAACATATGAAGAATACTACAATCACTATGAAGAAATTTATGAATTATATAATTCAAAAGAAAATTATTTTAAAGCTCAAGAAGCTGAAAGTGATAGTGAAAAATACAATTATTATAAAAGAGTAATTGAAAGTGATTCTTATTATGAAGAAGCGCAAGAATTTGTAAATGATTATTTAAAAGATGAATTAGATGAATTAAAAAAAGGAGCAGAAGAATTAACCAATTTAGGTGATGATGCTACCAATGAAGAAATCCTAAATGCTTATATTGCTCAAATAGAATATCTTGAAGATAATCAATATAAAAATAGTATTGACTTAAGTACAACAGAAGAATATCAAACTTTATACGAAAATGCGATTAGTAAAATTGTGGAATATACAAAAGTTTATGCCGAAGAGTTAGATAAAAATTTAGAAACCAATAGTGTAATGGATATGATTGATGCGTCTATGGATGCTTTAGAGTACAATAGTGATGAATATAAAGAACTAGATGAATTAAAATCATCATATGAAGAAAAATTACCCGATAATTTAACATCAAAATATTTAGTATCATCAACTAGTGGTACCAGTGATTCATCATATCGTATTACAATTAATGACCAAGAATATGACAGTTATGTAAGTTTCCGTTTTGATGGAGAAACAGTAAGCCGAGTATATCGCTTAAATAATGAATATAAGACATTGAAAGCTATGATTGTTAGAGGACCAGATTGGGATTCTGACTTTAATGGAGAAATTGTAATTTATGGTGATGATAAAGAACTATATCGTTCTGGTAAGATTACCAAAACAGGGGAATTAAAAAGTGAAATTAACATCGATGTTACAGATGTTGATGATTTAAAAATAGAATTTGTAACCGAAAGTGAACCAGATGGTTGGGCAAATTTCTATATTTACTTAGTTGAGCCATATTTATATAAATAGGAAAAAGGAGTGTGAGTAAAAATGGCTGAAGAAAAAAAAGAAACAACAAAGAGCAAAGCACCAAAGAAGACAGAAGAAGTTGAAGAAGTTAAAGTAGAAAAAAGATTCTGTACCAAATGTGGTAAAGAATTAAAGGAAGGAGAAGTATGTGACTGTACTACAAATGAAACTGTAAGTGCTGGAACAAGTAGCATTAATGGGGATGCTATCGTAAATACTGGAAAAGATATTTGGCATACCATCCTAAATGTCTTTAAAAAACCTGCTACTACTGTTAGTGAAGAAGCAAACAGTAAAAGTAGCAATAAAAGTATTATTCTAATTATTGTTCTTGCAATATCATTTGCCCTATACTTAATGGCAATGTTTGCTGGCGTAGCAAAAGGAGTAGAAGAAGCATCTAGTTCTTTATGGACAACTGCAACTGTAGAAGTACCATATTTCCAAATATTCATTTATGGAATTCTAATTTATGCGATTATGGCCATATTACCAGTAGTAGCAGCTCTAGTTGTTGCTAAAATCGCTAAAAATAGTAACTTTACCTTCAAAAAAGCATTTAATTTATACATTACAAGTAATGCTCCAATGGTATTTGTTTACCTAGGAATGGCTATCATTTTATTACTAAATGTTTCTTTATTAAATGTATTAGGAACCATTGCTACATTAATCATTAGTTTATTCTGTTTCTTCAATTTCATCTTAGGTTTCAACGCTGAAACAAGAATCAAAGAAGACAGAAGAAGTTATGCAATTACAGGCTTAATTACTTTCTGGATTGTTATGATAGTTGTTGCTTTCTTAATTGTTGGTGCAACTCTAGTAGGAAGCCTAGTTGATGATATTAATACTTCAAATGATATTAATGATATCTTCAATTGGTAAAAAAATGTAAAAAGTTAAATTTAACCTATTGTATATTTTTAAAATATATGATATACTAATGAAGTAGAAGTTAATAGAAGTATTTTTAACTTCTACTTCCATACCAGACTATGTTTATTTTTTAATAAACATAGTTTTTCTTTACAAAATTATTTGCCTAAATTCCTAAATAAAGGTATAATTAGGGTGGGTGTTTTATTATGGAACAATATTATGGATTAATTTTAACATTAATTGCGGGATTATTTTTCTTAATAGGCGGATTAATATCCCTAAAGATAAAAAATAAAGAAAAGCTACATATTTTTAGTATTGCTTTAGCCTTTATCATTATTATCAATTTATTAGTAATGGATTTAATACCAGAAATTTTAGAATTATTAGAAAGTTATGATTTAAGTTTTAAAATTCTCATCATTGCTATTTTTGGCATTTTAGGTGTATTAGTTTTAAAAGTATTAGATTTCTTTATACCTGCCCATCACCATGAACATCATGATGATGAACTAGATAAAAGTGAGCATATATCTCATATAAAACATATTGGCACATTAACTTTAATTAGTTTAATCCTTCACAACTTATTAGAGGGCTTTGCTATTGCTGGTATGGCTCTAAATGATTTTAAAGTAGGACTTATGATATGTATTTCTGTCGCTTTACACAATATTCCTTTAGGAACAACGATTTTTAGTTCCCTAGACATTCATAAAAATAAAATACTCATTAGCGTTTTAACATTATCTAGTTTTGTTGGTGGCTTAATTTTCTTAATAATAGGTAATATTTCTGACTTAGTTTTAGCAGTTATCAGTATTATCACATTAGGAATGTTAATCTATATATCACTACTAGAGTTATTGCCAGAAATATGGCAAAATAAAAAGAAAAAAGAAACCATAGTTGGTTTAATAATAGGAATGATAATTATTGGTATATCATTTATGATTTAGGAGAGTGTTAATTTGAAAAAAGTTTTAGTAACAGGTGCCGGTGGTTCCGTAGGAATTGGTGTTATCAAGTATTTATTAAGTGAAGGAAAATACGAAATTACTGCATTAGATTTGCGAAATAAAAATAGTCAAAAAAGACTAAAAAAGTATCGTCGTCGCATTAATTTAATCTATGCCGATATGAATGATTCTGTTTTAATGGATGCTTTAGTAAGAGACCATGATTATATTATTCATCTAGCAGGTATCATGCCACCTATCGCGGATATCAAAAAAAATATAAGTGAAGCAATCGATTATAGAGGAACGGAAAATATCATTAAAGCAATGAACATGTATAATCCAGATGCTTATTTTATCTATGCTTCATCAACAACTGTCTATGGTGAGGCAGAAAATCCGACCGTTGATACCAAGCCTCATTTAACTCCACTTGATTATTACAGCAGTACAAAATTAAAAGTAGAAAAATTAATCAAAGATAAAGTAAAAAACTACATTATTATCAGATTACCGCTTATTTTAACCAATCCTAAAAATGGGGCATTTATGTATAATGTGAAATTAAATAGCAAAGTTGAAGCCATTACTGATAATGATGCTGGTTATTTATTTGCAAGTGCTCTAAATCATACTAAAGAATTAAACAAAAAGATATGGAACGGAACAGGTGGGGAAATGCCCACTGAAACATATCGAAATATATTAATTAATGTTCTAAGAACGTATGGTTTAAGTTTTAAATATATTTTAACAACTCTTTTTGTTGACAAAAATTTTTATGGCCATACTTATCCAGATAGTGATAATCTAGAAAACATATTAGAATTTAGAAGTGATTCAATTTCTTCTTATTATATGCGCCTAAAAAGACAAGTAAAAGGAAGAAAAATAGCCAAAGTCTTAGCCAAACCAATAATAATATTTTTAAATCGTAAAAATAGAGGAAGACTTACAAAAGTTTTAAAAAAGCCATTTACTATTTTCCATAAAAGGAAAGAAAAATGATAGGTCTAGCACTTGAAGGCGGGGGAGTAAGAGGTTCATATCAAGCTGGAGCATACATTGCTTTTTTAGAGTGTGGCATCAAAATAGATGGTGTCTGTGGAACTAGCATTGGTGCTTTAAATGGAGCAGTAATAGCAAGTGGTAAAGGTGCAGAACTACCAAGAATTTGGCGAAATAGTGATATGGGTAGTATTTTTGGCTTCACAAGTGAATATATAGAAGCAAGTAAAGAAAATAAAATAAATTTAAAATATTTTAAATCACTTATCATAAATATTATTAATATCATAGCAAATAAAGGCATAGAATTAAATGGTGTAAAAGAATTAATAAACCAAGAATTAGATATAGATGCTTTATTAAATAGTGATATTGATTTTGGATTAGTAACAGTGAGAATGAAAGATTTAAAACCAATCTATCTATTTAAAAAAGACATGGAAAAAGATAAAATAAAAGACTATATTATTGCGAGCTGTTGTCTTCCTATTTTTAAAATGGAAAAACTAATTGATGATAACTATTATTTAGATGGTGGTTTTTATGATGTTGGACCAGTCAATATGCTTTTAGAAAAAGGATATCAAAAAGTATATCTAATTAAAATTCATGGTGTTGGTTTTCACCGAAGGTATGATAGTAACGCAGATGTAGTTGTAATTGAACCCAAAAGAAGTCTAGGAGGAGTTTTAGATTTAGACCCTAAAAGAATTGATGAAAATATTAAAATGGGCTATTATGATACGATAAAAGTATTAAAAAATTTAGATGGCGAACATTATGTATTTAAAGTAAAAAATAAAGAGTATTTTAAATGGTTAAATCGAAAAATATCGAAATATGAATATCGCCGCGTCAAGCATTTTTTAAATGGAACAAGTTTTAAAGATACCACTATAAAAGCATTAGAATATATTATGAAAAAAGAAGAATGGAACTATTATGAAATTTATAATATTAAAAAAGTAATAAAAGAAGTAAAAAGAAAATATAAAAAAGAAGAACATTTTGTTTATAAATACATCAGAGATTTAAGATTTTTCTTTTAACAGTAGACAAATAATAGGGTAAAGTGTTATAATTTGAAAAGTTTGGAGTGATATTATGGGACGTGCTTATGAAGTAAGAAAAGCAAGCATTCAAAAAACAGGAGCAATAAAAGCAAAAACATATTCAACATTTGCCAAAGAAATCTATTTAGCAGCTAAAAAAGGTGTACCAGAAATAGAGGCTAACGTATTTTTAAAAAGAATTGTGGAAAAAGCCAAAAAAGCTCAAGTACCAAGTGATATTATAAATAGAGCAATTGATAAAGCAAAGGGTGTAGGAGGCGAAGACTATCATGAAGTAATTTATGAAGGTTTTGGTCCAGGGGCATCTACTTTAATTATCAAAACTCTAACGGATAATGTAAATAGAACCGTTGGCATGGTACGTGCCGCTTTTAACAAAGTTCATAAAAGTTTAGGAGTAACTAATTCTGTAGCTTACAACTATGACTACTTAGCAATCATATCTTTTAAAACTGATAAAGAAGAAGAAATCTTTGAAAGCTTACTAGAAGCAGGAATTGAACCAATTGAATTTGAAAGTGTTGATGGTGAATTAACCATTAGTGTTCATCCAAATGACTTAAATAATACCAAAGATTGTATTGAAAAAATTGATGCAAATATTGAATATGAATTAGACGAAGTAGGAATGTTTCCAAAAAATAAAGTTGATTTAAATGCTGAAGATTTAGAAATGTTTGATAAACTATATAACATGCTAGATGAAATTGATGATGTAACAGACATTTATCATAATGTGAATGGAAGAGATTAGAGAGTTCTAATCTTTTTTAATTTATAAAATCATGGTATAATAAAATAGAAATGGAAGTGGGTATATGGAAAATAAATATAATATGACCAAAGAAGACAATATTTTTTTTGCTAAACGTAAATTAGTTGACAACATATATAAAAGTGCCAATTTAGAAGGAATTGCTGTAACTTTTGCTGATACCTTAGCTTTTGTAAATAATGTAAATACCGGAACTATATCAGTAGATGATATGTTTAAATTAAAAGGATTAAAAGACGCTTGGGAATTTATTTTAAATACGATTGATGAAGAATTAACAATAGAATATATCAAAAAAGTTCATTTTGAAATAGGAAAGGGGCAAGGTATTAAACCTTTAGGAGAATTTAGGGATAAAGGTGTTGGCATAATGGGAACTTCATGGCGTCCTAAACTTCCAAGTGAATGTGATTATGTAAGTGAATTAGATAATATTATGAAAAATAATCATGAATTAGAAAGATGTATTGAATTATTTTGTTGGATTCAAAGAAGTCAAATGTTTCTTGATGGGAATAAAAGAGTAGCTAATTTAGTAGCAAACAAAGAAATGATAAAAAATGGTCAGGGAATATTATCTATACCAGTAGAAAAAATTGGTGAATATTTTACATATTTAATTCATTATTATGAAACTAATGATAATAAAGAATTAAAACAATGGATATATGATAATTGTATAGATGGAATATAGGAGATTAGCAAGTTCTAATCTTTTTTTGTTAAGTAAACGCAAAGTTAGTATTATTGTATAAATATCAATTATGAGATTATTAAAATATATGTTAAAATACCAATAGAAAAGGTTGTGTTTATATGAAAAGAGTTGAGAAGTAAATTTATTTAGTATTAGGAATAATTTTAATTGTTGTAATCGCTTGCAGTATTACTTATATTGTAGCAACAAATAACAATAAGACTGAAACAAAAGAAGAACCAAATAATAACCAAGAAGAAAATAACAACGAAGATGAACAAGTCCTAAAAGATAGCGTAACACTAAAGAATACCTATCAAGAAAACAATACTATTATTCAAGAATATGAAGTAATATTAAATAATAAAGTGAATAATATTACTATTAAATATACTCATGAAAACACCTTTGTTTACACTGCTGATGCTCATGCTATAACAGGAGTTTTTAATAATAAGGATATAATAAAAAATTACTATGTAAATACTTCTTACCAAGTAAATACTTTTGGCGAATATACCAAAGAAAATACTTTCAATGTATCAAGTATCAACCAACTTTTTAATGAAGATAATTTTATTATTATAAAAGGAACAGATAATAAAAGTTATTTATTGGTTCAAACTATTAATAACATGGCAGATAATTTTAATACATCAAATTTATATGTATACAATGATGAATTAGAATTAATAAGTAGAAATATGATTACAGAAGAAGAAAGCCCCGATTATACAAGTTATGATGGCTTTATCATAGATAATTTCATTGGTAATATTCCATGTGATTATGTAGGGAATTCTCCATTATATGAGAGAACTTTTAAAGTTGTAGATAATGCAAACGAAATAGATAAACAATATACCAAAATAGAAAATAATCAAATATATTTCTTATTTCCTAAAATAAATGATGGAATTTTAGAAGAAAGAGTATATACAATCAACAATAACAAATTAGAATACACAATAATCAATACTTATAAATTTAATAGTGTATGCCAGGAAATTTAATTTTCTTAACTTACTAGAAATAGTAAGTTTTTGTTTTAAAAAATCAAAAGAGATGCTATAATATACATCCGAGGTATTATATGAAAACAGAAGAATTGTTAAATGATTTAGATACAAAGCTATTTAATATCCATGCTATGCTTTTTAGTGGAAATCTAAATAAAGAAGAGTTACAATCTATAAAAGAAGAATTAAGTGATTATTTACAAGTAATAAATAATATTCAAAGTATTAATGAAGAAGTATACAAACTTACAAAAAAACTGCTTAATTTAATTTGCTTATTTTTACGTGTAACCTCTCTTTTAATGCTTTGTTTTATAATATTAGATATTTTAATTTTGCCAATCGGCATCGGATTATTTATTTTTCTAAATTTTATCCCATCTGGTTTACAAGAAGAGTACATAAAATTAAAAGAAAATGATGAAATAACTTTTAAAATAACAAAATTAACTAGTGAAATAAAAGATAAACAAGAACTAGTTGAACGAAAACTGAAAAAATTAACTAAACTTGAAACATTACAAATAACCAATAGCCAACCACCAATTCTAAGTAATGTTAAAGAAAAAAGCTACGAGTTACCCAAAGCCCGAGTATTAAAATTAGAAAATAGACAAATTTAGACAAAAACTTTAATTTAAATTTCATGACAATTAATGTGTTCCATGCTATAATTAATCTAGGTGATAATAAAATGAAAATATGTGATGGAAATAAAGCTTGTAGTGATATTGCTTATTATTTTAGTGAAATATCTAGTATTTATCCTATAACGCCATCAAGTCCTATGGCATCTAATGTGGATGCTTTAAGTCATGATAAACTAAACTTATTTGGTTCTCCTGTGAAATTAATTGAAATGCAAAGTGAGGCAGGTGCTGCCGGCGCTTTTCATGGTGCCTTAATTAGTGGTTCTCTAGCTTCCACTTTTACAGCTAGCCAAGGCTTACTTTTAATGATACCAAACATGTATAAAATAGCTGGAGAAATGTTACCAGGAGTTATTCATGTTGCAGCAAGAACGATAGCTACGAATGCTCTATCTATTTTTGGTGACCACAGTGATATTTATGCAACGCGTAGTACTGGCTTTGCCATTCTTGCTTCCTCTAATGTGTATGATGCAGAGAATCTTGCCGCAGTCGCTCATCTATCTGCTATCAAAGGGTCTATTCCATTCTTACACTTTTTTGATGGATTTAGAACAAGTCATGAAATAAGTAGTATTAAAGAATTACCCGAGGAAGAACTAAAAAAATTAATTCCATGGGATAAAATAGATGAGTTTAAAAATAAAGCTTTAAATGTATCTTCAGGTATTCAAAAGGGAATGAGTATGAATGAAGACATCTTCTTCCAAACCCAAGAAGCCAGAAATCCAAGTTATGAAGCTCTACCCGATATTGTAAATGAATATATGATGAGTATCAATAAAATTATGGGAACTAATTACAAGCCATTCGAATATTTTGGTGCTTTTGATGCCGAAAATATTATTATAGCAATGGGAAGTATTACTGATACGATTAAATTAGTAGTAGAAGAAGAACTAAAAAAAGGGAAAAAAATAGGTGTTATCACAGTTCATCTATATCGCCCATTTAGCGTAAAATACTTACTAAATGTTCTTCCAACTTCTGTAAAAAATATAGCTGTCTTAGATAGAACAAAAGAAGCTGGCTCAAATGGGGAACCTCTTTATTTAGATATTGTAAATGCTCTAAAAGAGAAAGAAATAAATATTGTTGGCGGAAGATTTGGTTTATCTAGTAAAAATACAACTCCTGCTGATATTAAAAGCATTTTTACAATGTTAGAAGGAAATCTTAAAAATAATTTTACGATTGGCATTACCGATGATGTAACTTATACAAGTCTTCCTAAAGAAGAATACAAAGTTGCGTTAGATGCAAAAGAATTTTTAATTTATGGATATGGCTCTGATGGCTGTGTAAGTGCTTCTAAAGATATCTTAAAAATTATGGGTAAAAATGGTAAGCATGTAAACGGATATTTTTCTTATGATTCTAAAAAAAGTGGTGGCGTAACCGTAAGTAATTTAAGAATAAGTGATAAAGAAATAAATGCTCCTTTTTATGTTACAAATCCTAGCCTAATCGTTGTAACCAAAGATGAATACTTTAAAAAATTTAGCATGATAAATGATATTACTGAAAATGGTACCATTATTATTAATACGAACAAGAATGAAGAAGAATTAATTAGTTTATTATGCTTAGAAGATATTGAAATAATTCAAAATAAAAACATAAAAGTATATACTATTGATGCTTCCCTAATCGCTGCGAATTGTGGCATAAGAGGAAAAATCAGTAAAATTATGGAAATGATTATTTTAGATAAATTAGAAATTCGGGGTGCTTATGAACTTTTAGAAGAAAGTATTAGAAGTAGTTTTAAAACAAAAGGGGAAAATATTATCGATAGTAATATCGCTGCTATTAAAGAAGCCCTAAAGAATTTAAAAGAAATTAAAATAAATAAAAAGGATAATAAACCGAAAGAAACCAATTTAGATGTATTTAGTAAAATAAATAGAAGATTAGGCGATGAATTAACCGTAGGCGAAGTATCTTCTTTAAAAGCAGGAACATTCCCAGATGGTTTAAGCAAATTAGAAAAAAGACATGTAAATAGTTTTGCCCCTAAATGGATTAAAGAAAATTGTATAGAATGCGGTCGTTGTAGCTTTGTATGTCCTCATGCAGTCATAAGAACGTTTGTAACCAAAAATGAAGAGGGTATCCCATTCTTAGCTAATAAAGAATATACTTATCAAGTACTTGTAAGTGAAGTAGATTGTACGGAATGTGGCTTATGTATTGAAGAGTGTCCTGGCAAAAATGGTAAAAAAGCCTTAGAATTTGGCCCCGTAGATTTAGAAAATCAAAGAAAAGCAAATGAATATTTTAATAATTATGAAAATCCCGAAGTATTAAACAAATTTACTATTCCGGGAGCATCTCTTTGCAAGCCACGATTTGAATTTAGTGGTGCTTGTGCTGGATGTGGGGAAACTCCATATATTAATTTAATTACAAGACTATTTGGTGATGAATTAGTGATTGCTAATGCAACAGGATGTTCTAGTATTTATGGTGGTTCTGTTCCAACTACTCCATATACCATTCCATGGGCTAATTCTTTATTTGAAGACAATGCTGAATTTGCTTTAGGAATGCATTTATCTTTCCAAAGTAAACGAAATTTAATTAAAAAGATAATGGAAGAAGAAATGGACCATGTAAGTAGTGAATTAAAAGCCTTATTTACAACCTTTATAAACAACATGAATGATTTTAAAATAACGATGGATATTAAAAATAAACTATCAAATATGGAAATACCCGAAAGACTAAAAAGTTTATTAAATTATGTTCCAGCAAGAACAGTGCTAGCAATTGGTGGTGATGGTTGGGCATATGATATTGGTTTTGGCGGTTTAGACCATGTTTTATCAACTGGTGAGAACATCAAAGTATTAGTCCTAGATACTGAAGTATATTCGAATACTGGAGGCCAAGCTAGTAAATCTAGTAAAATTGGCGCTGTCGCTGAGTTTGCTGATTTCGGTAAAAAAACAGCCAAAAAAGATTTATTTAGAATTGCCATGTCTTATCCAAACTGTTATGTAGCAAGTATCAGTTTAGGTGCGAATATGATGCATAGTGTTAAAGTAATGAAAGAAGCAATGGAACACAATGGTCCAGCAATTATTATTGCCTACTCACCATGTATTGAACAAGGCATTAAAACTGGTATGTCTCACTCAATAGAAGAAGAAAAACTTGCAAGTGAAGTAGGATACACACTACTAATGCGTTATAACCCCGAAGAAGAAAAACTATACATGGATAACAAAGAACCAAACTTTGATAATTATGAAAAATTCTTAGATAATGAAGTTAGATATAATGCTTTAAAAATAAAAGATAAAGATTTAGCAAATGAACTATTATCAAAACAAATAGAAAATGCTAAAAAAAGATATGCTTATTATAAAGATTTAGCAAATAAAACTTCTCAAAATAACTGAGAAGTTTTTAAAACAAGTAATTGACGAACTTATGTATTATTTGATATAATTATTACAGGAATATAGTATATATTTCAAGTTATAGAAAGGGTGGTTCTAAAATGAAAAATGATAACTTGATTATTTACAAAAATAAAGAAGGAGAGGTAGTAGTAGATGCAATCTACCAAAATGAAACATTATGGCTTACCATGAAAGGAATGGCTAAAGTGTTTGAAGTCCAAGTACCAGCTATCTCAAAACATTTAAAAAACATCTTTGATGAAGAAGAATTGGTAAGAAATTCAGTTATTTCCAAAATGGAAATAACTGCAAGCGATGGAAAAAAGTATAATACAGAAATGTATAACCTAGATGCTGTTATCGCTGTTGGCTATCGCGTAAACTCTAGAAAAGCAACTGAGTTTAGAATTTGGGCAACGAAGATATTAAAAGAATATATGTTAAAAGGTTTTGCTTTAAATGATGAAAAGTTTATAAGGGGCAATAAATATAATAGTAGGTATTTTGATGAATTATTAGAACGTATTAAAACAATTAGAGCAAGTGAAAGAATGGCTTATCAAAAAATAATGGATTTATTTATAGCAACGTCTGCCGACTATGAAGAAAACACAGAAGAAGCCTATACTTTTTTTAAGATTATTCAAAATAAACTCCATTATGCAATTAGTGGTCATACTGCTGCCGAGTTAATTTTTGCAAGAGTAGATGCCACCAAAGAAAATATGGGATTAACTAACTGG
>CALWAA010000008.1 GCA_944372725.1 uncultured Bacilli bacterium
GTATGCGACCGCAATTGTGATACCGATGGTGATGGTAAGCCAGATGTTGACATTGACATTGATGGTGACGGTAAACCAGATGTAAATGTTGATACTGATAACGATGGTAAACCAGATGATAATTTAGTTGACCAAGATACCAATGGTGATGGCGTATGTGATATCAATTGTGATACTGATGGTGATGGCATTCCTGATAGTAACATTGACTTAGATGGCGATGGAACTTGCGATTTAAACTGTGATGTCAATGGTGATGGTGTATGTGATACCAATTGTGTTGGCGAATTATATAGTAATGCTGATTTAAGCAGTTTAAAAGTTGGGGAATATACTTTAAAACCAAAATTCGACAGTAATACAACCAATTATACAGTTGAAGTAGCAAATGACTTATCAAGTGTAAACATTAGTGCTACAGCTGTAAATTCTCGTGCAAAAGTTATTGGCGCTGGAACTGTAAATTTAACAAGTAATTCAACAAGAGTATCAATTACAGTTATCGCTCAAAATGGAAATACGAAAACTTACTATGTAACAATTAATAAAGCAGAAAATCCATCTATTTCTGAAGATGGTGAAGGCGATATTGAAATAGGTACTTCTGAGAATACATATTTATCAGTAAACTTTACAAAACCAGTAAAAGCTTATAACATTATTCCAGGTTGGACAGGAACACATGAATTTACAGTAAAAAATAATTCTAACAAAACAGTAGTGTACAATGTTAATTTAACTAATATTACCAATACATTTACAAGCAACAATTTTGTTTATAGTTTAGTAAAAGATGGTGAAGTTTTAGTTAATGAGACACCTGCTGTAAAAAAGAATTCTACAATTGCTAACAATATTGTAATTGCTCCAGGACAGACAGCTACTTTCCAAATTAATTATAAATTCAAAGAAATTGGTGAACCACAAAATTATGACCAAGGTCAAAATTATAGTGCCACAGTAGCAATTGAAATTGTTTCAGCAAATTAAAAAATTAATAAAAATTCTATCGCAAAGATAGAATTTTTTTTTGGAATAATCTTGTAATTTAGAAAGTAATAGGCTATAATATATATTAGAATAGGAGGGGCTCTATGAAAGATAAAATTTCATGGCATAAAATAGTTCATATTATATTTAAAATCTTATCATGGGCTCTATTTATTATACTTTTATTAATAGCCATTTTTTTAATTTACTATTATATAGCCAATAAAAGATATGTAAGTAAAGGGGCAGGATATGAGCCTAAATTCTCAATATACACTATTGCTACTGGTTCTATGGTACCTAACATTAATGTTTATGATGCTGTAATTAATATGCGTGTAGATGAGCCAAATGACTTAAAAGTTGGTGATGTAATTACCTTTCGTTCATCCAGTTCACTAACCGCCAATATGACCATTACCCATCGTATTAAAGCAATAACAAAAGATGAAAATGGTGAAACATGCTTTGTAACCAAAGGAGATGCCAATCCAGTTGAAGATGAATCTTGTGCTAAGTATAGTAATGTAATTGGTAAAGTAATTATTAGAATTCCAGGGCTTGGACACATTCAACGCTTCTTAGCATCAGGAGTTGGCTGGTTATTATGTATTTTAATACCTGCCTTAGTAATTATTGGTAGAGATATTATGAAATTAACAAGATTATCATCAATCAAGAATAGTGCTGATAAAATGAGTGAGAAAAAGAAAACAAATCCGAAAAAAGCAGCAGCCGAAAAGAAACGAAAAGAACAAATAAAGAGAAATCTACTAAGCGAAAATAATGGCACCAAAGAATATTATCACGAACCAACAATAAAAGTAATTGAAAAAAGGAAAAACAACGTAAAAAAAGACAATAATAAACAAAAACGAAAGAAAAAATAATTAATTTTCTTTCGTTTTTTTATTAAACTCTTTAGCTAATAATCCTTTTTTGATAAGATTTCGATAAGCATGTTCATTTAAAATAAAATCAAATTCACCAATAAATTCATATATATGAGGATGAAAACCTAATTTGAAATTATTTAAACCAACATAAGGATTTTTAGAAGTAAAATCCCCAGTCATACCATTCATATCTACAAACTTATATTGCTTCTTATAGTATTCTAATATTTGATAATGTAAAAAGTAATTAGGATTAAAATGTTTATAATTTTTATCAAATCCACTAATAACAATATGAACACGATTAAGATAGCGTATAACAAAAGCTCCAGCAATATAAACATCTTGATGTTCTCTTAACCCCTTAGTTGCAATTTCAATATCATTTTTATAAGAAAGTAAAATTTTATCAGAATTCATTTTTTCTTTAATAAAATTATCATTAGAGCTATTAATCAATTTTTTAGATATTTCTGAATTTCTTTCTAATTCTTCATCATACAATTTTTTACTATTAACTAAATATTGTTCATAATCAATTTTAACTAAAAATAAATCAGCCATTCCATTACGGTCAAAAACATTATAATAATTTTTATAATAAAAAGGGTCGATTTCCTTTTTTCTTTTAATAAATTCAAAAAGAATATCTAAACTTTCTCTTCCTTTTTTCTCAAGAATTAATCCTTTTTTCATCCCTTTACGAATTTTATTTTTTGTATTTTTATTTAAAGATGGAAAACTATATTCTTGAGTGTTTAGTATCGCATTAAATCTAGGAAATATACTTTCAAAATATTTATTATCTCTAAGTTTTAAATAACCCATTTCTTTTAAATAATCACGAACAATAATATTTTGATTATAATTAGTAAGTTTAGTAACTGGATTAATCTCTCCAATGGCAATTTCCGGATTAATTTTAATAAAAGCAAGCCTTTTTTCGTAATATTTTCTTAATGCATTAGTAAATTGTTGTAATAAATCATGGTCAAAATAATCAATTAGAAAACCTTTAGGAGAATATCCATATTTAGAAGTTAAGCCAATTTTTTTTATTAAAATAAGTGCAGCGGCTTTAATAACCCCAAGTTCATCAACAAATCCAATTAATTCATAGTCATATCCACATTCAGCCATAAAAAGAGCATAATTAGAACTTTGATAATAAGAACTAATTGGAAAACTTCTAGCAAAACTATCAAATTCAGCAATAGAAAGTTTCTTAATATGCATTAGTATCCCCCTCATCAATAATGAGCTATTATAGCACATTCTTCTATTTATGTCCATGTTTTTGATTGACTAGAAAAAAATTTATAGTATAATTATAGATAGGAGGAAAACTTATGGCAAAGAAAAAAGAAAAAACAATATTGGAAAAAATAAAAATTGGTTTTAATAAAATGTTAATAGGAAGTATTATTTTAAATGGTCTGTTCTTATTATTTGGTATATTAGTATACTCTAATCCTCGTGTTAGTTTAGAATTGTTAGGAACATTTTTAGGAGTATATTTCATTATTTTTGGAGTATATGCCATATTTGAATTTATAGCAAGAGATAATAATCCTTTATATGGCTTAAACATTTTATGGGGAATTTTAGCAGTAATCATAGGTTTACTAGCTATTATCAATCCATTTGGTATAAGTACCATCTTAACATTTACCTTAGGTATTTACTTAATTATTGTTTCAATCAGTAAAATAATAGATGCCTTAAAACTTAGAAAATATAAATATGATGGCTGGTCTTTAATTTTAGTAATTTCTATCATTCTCTTGATATTTGGAATATTCATTATTATTAATCCAATCATCACTACTATGGAAATTACAGAAGTAGCAGGAATATTCATTATTTTAGCAAGTATCCTAGAAATTTGTAATTCCATTATGTTATATGGAAAAGCAAAAGATGTTTTAGAATTATTTAAGAAGTAGAGAAATCTACTTTTTTCTTGCATATTTTACAAAAATTTACGTATATTAAAAATAGTTAGCACTTATGCTTGACAAGTGCTAATAAAAGTGATATATTATACTTGTGAAAGGAAGATGGTTAATGATGTTACCAAGAAAAATGTTTTTAGATGATATGTTTGACAGCTTTTTAGATAGTGATACTCCAAAAATGAAATGTGATATTTACGAGGCTGATGGAAATTACAACTTAGAACTTGATATGCCTGGCTTTACGAAAGATGATATTAACATTGAATTCAACAAAGGTACTTTAACAATTAGTGCTGAGAAGAAAGATGAGAAAGAAGAAAAAGAGGATAAAAAATATATTAGACGTGAAAGATTTTATGGCAAAGTATCTCGTTCTTTCTATCTAGGTGAGATTGAAGAAGAAAACATTAAAGCTGAATTCAAAGATGGAACATTAAAAGTTATCGCTCCTAAAAAAGATGAAAACATATCTAAAAAAGTTATAAATATTGATTAAGCACTTTGGTGCTTTTTCTTTTTGCCTAAATAAAACCTTGTCAAGAAAACATTTTTATTATAAAATAAAAGTGTGGTGATAAAAATGGGACAAGTATATGAACATGTCAAATTATATAAAAAGAAATTTCCAGGAGGAGTAACTTGGTGGCGACTAAAAAAACATAGTGCCGTGATTGAAGAACACCTAAATCCGGGCGAAACAGTACGTTATGCTTTTGCCGGACAAAAAAATGACAAATGGTATGATGTAACTTCAACTGCTGTTATCTGTATTACGAATAAAAGAATTTTAATTGGCCAAAAAAGAGTAGTATGGGGTTATTTTTTAAATAGTATTACTCCTGATTTATACAATGATATGCAAGTGTATTCAGGTCTTATTTGGGGAAAAATAACAATTGATACGGCGAAAGAAGTTGTTGTAATTACGAACTTAGCGAAAGATTCCCTAAGAGAAATAGAAACCGAAATTTCTGAATTTATGATGGAAGAAAAGAAAAAATATGTTCAGGTAGCAAATAACTAGAGGTATTATGAAAAAGTTAAAAATATTTCAAATTACTCTTATTCTCTTATTTATCATTTTTATTATTTTCTTTTTCAAATCAGTAAATTATACCAAAGAATATGTAGTAAATGATATAAAAATTATTGAAACATATAATAAAGATGATGATTACTATTATTTTACTTTTACATATAAGGATAAAACCTTAGATTATTTGTATGAATCAAGTTATAAACGAAATCGTAACTTTATTGAAAATATGAAAGTAATAGAAGAGGAAGAAGACTTTTGCTTAATTCCTGAAGGAAATACTTTAGAGTTTATTCCTTTATGTATGGAAGATAACGAAATAACTTATTATAAAGAGGTAAATGAAAATCTAAGAAAACAAATTCCAGAAGAATATTTAAAAGAAGAACAAGAATTAAATGAAACTTTTAAAGATATTAATATTTATAACCGTGATTTTACTTATCTTTTATGGAATTATAATGGCTTCTACTATATTAATAATGATGAAGAAAAAGAGATAAAATTATTTGATAGTGAAACATATAACGTAAATTTAGTAGCTTACACCAAAGATTATTTAGTAATCGCTGATTATGATAATTCTTACACATTTGATAAAATATACCGAATTACTTTAAATAATGGCGATTTAAAAGAATATGATTTAGACCGTAACATTTATTTTGATAGTTATTTCCCTGGATATGAAAAAAACAAATTATATATAGTGGATAACAAAGAAGAGATGATGTATGAACTAAATGTCAAAAATGGAGATTTAGAAAAAATAAAAGCGAAAATGTATAAGAATGGCAAATGGGAAGAAGTTGGTATCAAAAGTTTGATTAACACCAACAAAGAATTTACATATAAAACCAATTATAACTATACTTTAGAAGACGGAACTCTTTTCTTAAATTATCAAACAAGTGAAAAGAAAACCAAAATAGATGACTCTGTTACTACGCTTGTAAGAATAAAAGATAATTTAGTATTTTATTTAAAAACAGATACTTTATATGTATTCAATCCCTTAAAGGGAAGTACAAAATTACTAGAATTTTTCGAATGGAATTTCAATTATGATAATATGATATATGTCGATTAACCAAATTGTGCTTTTGTCATATCCTATAAATAGATGAGGAGTGAATATTTTGAACGATAATAGTACATATTTTACATATTACACAATTGAGAGTGGGGATAATCTTTATGAGATAGCTAGAAAATATAATATTAATCCTAAGTTACTAGCAGCCATAAACGGAATTAAAGATAATGAATATATTTATCCAAACCAAGAATTATTAATCCCTAAAAGTGGATATAGCTATTACATAACTGCTGAGGGTGATACTTTATCAGGTGTAGCTGGGGCATTTAAAACAACCCCTGAGGCTATGTTAAATTATAATCGAACCATTTATTTATTACCAGAACAAATATTAGTATATAAAAATAGAGGGTAGTCTCCAAAAGAGACTTTTTTTCTTGCAAGCAAATTAGAAGTAATATATAATAATGCTGGGTGATACAGATGAACTTTAACTTTTATATGAATTACCATTTGATAAAAAAAGGATATACCAATATAGAAGAAATACCAGTAGAAGAAATTATAAATACCATAAAGAGCTTTCTTACAAGCAAGTTAAAAAGTGCAGAAAATGATATTATTATTTTATTTAAAAAATATATTCCCACTGTAGATGATAAAGAAAAAGAACTAGGTATCATAATTCATTATTTATTAAGTTATATTTCTATTTTGCAACATTTTGAAATAGTTTGGTATATAAATGAAGTAGAAAAGCCTACTTTCACATATAACGAACATTACCCCGATAAAATTGATAGCTTAAATACCAGCATATATATTGATTATGAAAAGGTTTTCGAATTAGTTTTAAATACTGCAATAGAAATGAAAGAAAAAAGAGAGGAAGAATTGATAAAATGATTAAACTAACCAACCATTTAGAGGAAGCAAATTTTGTAACCCATGCCGGAAATTTTCATGCTGATGATGTATTTTCTACCGTGTTGATGGAAAGGTTATTTGAAAATATTACGTTAATTCGCTTAAATGATTATAAAGATGATAAAACGAAAATAGCTTATGATATTGGTCTTGGCAAATTTGACCATCATGGTGCAGATTATGATAAGAAACGGGCAAATGGTATTCATTATTGTGGTTTTGGTCTTTTATGGCAAGAATATGGTTTAAAGTATTTACGCCAAATAAAAGTGAAAAATCCCGAAAAAGTATTTGAAATATTAGATGAATTATTAGTAGTTCAGATTGATGCATTTGATAATGGCGAATACAGTATAGATGCCCCATTTAATATTTATACTTTAGCAGGGTTAATTGAACAATTCCGACCTAAGATTGGCATTAAGGAAGATGAAAACGAATGTTTCTTAAAAGCAGTATCTTTTGCAGACACCATTTTTGAACAAATTTTAAAAGATGCGATTGGCAAAGTTTATGCTCTAACCGAAATAGAAAAGAAAGTGGGAGAGATAAAAGACAAAATACTTATATTAGATGAATACATCCCTTATGAATATGCCATTTTTAAATTAGGTCTTGATATTGATTTTGTCATCTATCCATCAAATCGAGGTTGCTTTGCTGCGCATACAATCCCCACCAAATACAAAGGCTTTACTCCAAAGGTTCCTTTCAAAAAAGAATGGGGAGGATTAAGGGATGAAAATTTGCAAAAAGTAAGTGGCGTTAAAACCGCCCATTTTTGCCACAAAAAACTATTTCTAGCTACTGCCGAGACCAAAGAAGATGCATTAAGATTAATTGAAGAAACACGAAAAGGGTAACGAAAGTTATCTTTTTTGAATTGGGAAATGCTTAATAAGATTGAGTAATAATAATTTTGCTTCTCAAAATATTTGCTAACAGTAAACTTTTTTATTGACAAATTTCGACTTCTAATATATATTTATAATATATGAAAGTATGATAAATAAGGCATATTTTTATATCAAATATTTATCTTAGTTATGATGAGCAGTAATAATCTTAACTACATAGTGTAGAAAGGGAATATTATGAAAACGATTGATAAATATCTAAAATTTAAAGAGATGTACAAAGACCATGTAGTAATTATTAAATCTGGCAATTTTTATTATACTTTTCTGGATGATACTTATATTCTAAATTATTTTTTTGGTTACCAGATAAGAGAAAATAAAATAGGTTTTCCTCTAAATGCCAAAGCCAAAGTAAAAAGTGTATTAAACAGAAATAATGTAAATCTAATTGAAGTAATTGATGATTATGCTTATGTTTTAGAATCAAAAAACGATAATGCCTACCAAGAAAAACTAAAAGAAGCAAAAAGTAACTTATTAATATCAAATATGTTAAATAATTTAATGAATGCGATTGAAATAAAAGTAAAAAAAGAAGAAGCAAATTATAATTTAATAAAGGAATTTGTAGATGAACTCTAATTTTGCCCTACTAAATAATACCAAAAAAACAATTGCTTTCATCAATAAACAATTAATAAATTATCCCAAATCAGAAGTCGTATTAAAACAAAACATTGAAAAAAATATGTATGAAATAATTGAACTTATTTTTTCCTATAGTATCAATGATGTTGAAAGAATAAAAATCAAGTTTTTAAAAGATTTAATTATTAAATTATCCATGCTTGATTTTTATATTGCCACCTCTTTTGAAAAAAGAATTATCAGTAAGAAAAAATTTGAATCAACCTCAATGTTTATCGTTGAAATAAGAAAAATAGCATATGGATTGGTGCGAAATGAAACAAGGAGTTAAATACGAAGAACTAGTAGATATTGATAAGATTATAGCGATGTATAAAGTAATTAGAGCAAATACGAAAAACAGAGGAAAACTTCATAAATTTGAACTATTTTATTCGAGCAATATTATTAGTATCTTAAATGTTTTAAAATATAAAAAATATGAACATAGCCATTATAATGTTTTTTTAGTCCATGAACCCAAATACCGCATCATCATGAGTGAAATCATGAGTGACAAAGTAGTAAATCACTTAGTAAGTCATTATGTATTAGACCCAGGTATCACCCCTCATTTAATTCCCCAAAATGTTGCTACTAGAAAAGGGATGGGAACGAAAGAGGGAATTCGTTATGTAAAAAAATATATCAATAAATTAAAATTAAATTATGATAAAGTATACGTATTAAAATGTGATATCAAAAAATATTTTTACAGTATTGACCATGAATTAATTTTACAAAAAATAAGTAGATTTACAACTGACCCAGATATATATAAGTTAATAAAAAATATTATTGAATCCACTGATAATAAATATGTAAATGAATCTATTAAAAAAGTAGTTAATACGGAAATAAATAGAATTAAAGGTTTAAATATTTTAGATAAGGAACACAAAATTGCCGAATTAAAATCCATTCCTTTATATGAAAAAGGAAAAGGACTTCCTATCGGTAATATGACCAGTCAACTTCTTGCTATTTATTTTTTAAATGATTTAGACCACTATATAAAAGAAAAGCTTTACTGTAAATATTATGTTAGATATATGGATGATTTTATTATTTTCGACCATGATAAAGAAAGATTAAAAGTAGTTAGAAAAGAAATCGAAGAAAAGCTAAAAGAATTTAAGTTAGAATTAAACAAGAAAACGAATATTTATGATTTAAAACAAGGATTTGGCTTTTTAGGGTATCATTTCTTATTAAAAGGAAAAAGACTAATAATCAAAATCAATTCTGGCACGAAAAGGAGAATTAAAAAAAAGATGCGTAAATTAAAGAAGATAAACGCACCAAATTATGAAAATGTCAAAGCAAGTTATATGGGATATTTAACGGTAGCCCATTCTAAGAACTTACTTAAGAAACTAGACCTCTAATTATTTAGGGTCTCTTTCAATGTGGGAAAATAATAAGAATATATTAATAATTCCACAAACACCAACAATAGCATAAATAATTCTGGTAATAACACTAGAATCTTGGAATAAACTAGTAACTAAATTGAAATCAAAGAAACCAATAAGTCCCCAGTTGATTGCTCCAATAATTGTAAAAATTAATGCTATTTTTTGTAATGTTTCCATTTAATCACACCCTTTGCTATTATTATGAATAAATAAAATAATATTATACATTTAATTTTCTGATAATGTGCATAAGTAAAAAGATACTAACATTTTTCAACTATTTTTAATTCATAATTTAAAAGAAGAACAATATAGTTAAATTAGAGAAGGGTGTGTTATATGAAGAAATTAGTAGTTCTAGCGATAGGACTGATGTTATTTATTACTGGATGTGGCAAAGAAAGTGAAGAAGATTTGGTAGCTAAATTTGAAAAAAGTGTGACAAATTCCAAATCATATACTTTAAAAGGAAATATGGAAATCCTAAGTAATGAAGAAACCTTTACCTATAGTCTAGAAGCAAATTATTTAGAAAATGATAATTACAAAGTAACATTAGTAAATCAAACCAATAATCATGAACAAATCATTTTAAAAAACAGTGATGGTGTATATGTAGTGACACCAGCCTTAAACAAAAGTTTCAAATTCCAAAGTGAGTGGCCTAAAAATAGTAGTCAATCTTATATTTTATCTTCCCTATTAAATGATATCAAAAATGATAAAAATATGAGTTTAGAAGAACAAGATAAAAATTATGTAATTAAATCAAGTGTCAATTATCCCAATAATTCAAGTTTAACTTATCAAAAAATTTATTTTGACAAAGATATGAATTTAGAAAAAGTAGAAGTATATGATAGTGAAGATATTGTTAATATCAAAGTTGTATTTTCATCTATAGATTTAAAAGCCGGACTTAGTGAAGATGACTTCTTATTAGAAGATTTAATTGACATGAATGCTGAAAATAAAGAAAATGAAACAACCGATAATACGACTGAGAACAATAATGAAAATACTACAGATAATAATAATGCCGGCAATAATTCCCAGAATAATAATGAATCCTGCGAAAATGAAGAATGTGATACGAAATCAAGTAATATTTTAGACAGTGTTATTTATCCATTATATATCCCAAGTGAGACTTATTTATCGAATAGTGAAGAAGTAGATACTGATGAAGGTAATAGAATGATTTTAACTTTTGCAGGTGACAAAAACTTTGTTTTAATCGAAGAGGTAGCTGCTGTAGCAAATGAATTTGAAATTATCCCAGTATATGGAGACCCTGTTATGTTAAGTGACACCATCGCCGCTAAAAGTGCCAATTCCATGTATTGGACCAGTGATAATGTATCTTATTATTTAACTAGTAATGATTTATCAACAGAAGAAATGGTAACGATTGCTGAATCACTTGGAAACACAAGAGTAGTATCAGGAAGCAAATAAGCTTCCTTTTTTAACATTTTTTAAATAATTTGACAAATTGGATAATTAGTGTTATGATATCACCTCACGAAAGGGGAAAATAAAATGAGTATTGAATGTTTAAATGTTTTAGACGCTAGTTTAAAAGAAAAATTAGCAATCGTTAAAGAAAGTATTTTATCTATGGGAGATATTTCTTATAAAGGAGTACAAAGTCAATTTGAAACGGAAGAAGAAAAGATAACTATTTATAATTTACTTCCCGGTTTAGAAGAAGCAGAAGTAGTTGTCAAAAAAGAAAAAGGAAAAGACAAGTCGCATGCATATATCATAAAAAATGGATTATTAGCAAAGATTTCAGAAAATTCTTTAAACCAATTATTAAATGACTTAAATATTGTAGTAGCTTTAATTGAAAATGGAGACTTTCAAACAATAAAAGCATTAGATATTATCCCAAAAGAAATAAAAGAAATTTTACAAACGATAGACCGTATATCAACGAAAGAAAGTATTAAGAGAATAGACTTATTATATCAAAAATACTGTCTAACCATAAAACAACTACGTCAAATCCAAGCGGAAAATTTGTATTTTCAAATGTATTCCCAAAAATTAAGTAGATAAAGAAAGCAAAATGAAGTAAAACCTTGCTTTCTTATTATTTTGCTGTTATAATTTATGCAGGTGATGAAAATGGCAAAAAAAGAAAAGACAGAAAAAATAAAAACAGAAAAATATCGTAGTGAAGAACAAACGGAAATGATTCGTTTTATCCGTATTTTAATTATAGTTATAGTATTAATTGTCGGAATATATTTATTTACAAGAATATTTGTAACAAAAGATTTATTAAATAATAAGGAAGAAGAAAAAGAAGTAATTGCCGGCGAAATAAATTATAATATCACAATGATTGGTTCCCTTTTAGGTCATCCAGAAGAAGAATATTATGTTATGATTTATGATACAGAAAATTTAAGGTCAATTTATTATAGTGGTTTAATGACAACTTACGCACGTAATGAAGATGCTCTAAAAGTATATTTTGCTGATTTAAATAAAGGATTTAACGAAAAATTTTATAACCCAGAAGATGTAAACCTAGATATTACGAATATATCTGATTTAAGAGTAGGCGATTTAACATTAATCAAAGTCAAAAATGGTGGAATTGCCGAAGTTTGGGATAATGAAGAAGAGATAGCAAATGAACTTGCTTATACTCCAAGTGAAGATACTGAAAACTAGTATCTTTTTTCTTTATATTTTCACAATTTTGTGATATGATTTTATAGTAGAAGGTGAAAAATTTGAATAAAGTAAATAATTATAGAGGTTTTAGTTTAGCATGGGTAATTGGAATTGTGGTGGTAACCAGTATTATATCTGCGATTACAGCTGGCGTTATTGTATACAACAATAACAAGTTATCTTATGATACAACTTACGGAGATTTATCAAATGATAAAGACTTAAATGAGTTTTTAAGCGTTTATGCCAATATTTTGTCAAGCTATTATGAAGATGTAGATACCGGAGCTTTATTAGACCAAGCCATTGCTGGTATGATGGATTATCTTGGCGATGATTATACTACTTATTTGGATGATGAAAGTACTGCTGAATTATTTGACTCTTTATCTGGAGAATATACTGGTATAGGTGTATCAATTAATAATAGCGATAAAAGTATCGTCAAAGTATATAAAGATACCCCCGCTTCCAAAGCCGGAATACAAGAAGGTGATATCATAGTTGGGTTTAACGACACAGACGTTACCAATATGACAGCAACCGAGGTTGTTAATTTAATTAAAGGAAGCAACGATTATTTCACATTAAGACTACAAAGAGGAACCCAAACAGTAAGTGTATCTTTAAAAAATGAGACATTAATTGCCCCTAACATTGATTATTATATGGTTGAAAATACAAATATCGGATACTTATCACTCCAAACTTTTTCGAATACATTAGCAACTCAAGTAAAAGATGCCTTAAATGAATTAGAAAAGAGTGGAATGAAATCACTTATTATTGATTTACGAAATAATACAGGTGGATATTTAACAGCCGCAACTGACGTAGCAAATATGTTTTTAGAAAAAGGAAAAAGAATCTATGGTTTAAATTATCAAAATAATATTACCAATTTTAATGATGAAACAAGTGAACATAAAGAATATGAAATTGTCGTTTTAATAAATGAAAATACGGCATCAGCATCTGAAATTTTAGCCGCAGCCCTAAAGGAAAGCTATGGAGCAACCCTCGTTGGTGAAACATCCTTTGGAAAAGGCAAAGTTCAACAAACAATGAAATTAGATGATGGCTCTATGGTAAAATATACATCAGCTTATTGGTTGACGCCAAATGGAACATGCATTGATGGAATAGGAATTAATCCGGATTACTATATAGTAAATGAAGAAGTAACTGATGAAGCTGGAAATATAACCATACCAGATGCTCAATTAAATAAAGCAATTGAAGTTTTACAAGAATAACAAACTAAGATTTGTTATTTTTTCTTTTCTTTGTTATAATATTTTTAGTTAGAAAGCCGGGAGTAAAAAAATGAACGAAAATATAAATAAAATAAAGGTAGGCGATAGATTAGCGATTCATTGCTATAAACATGATGGCAGACTTCACCAATTATGTGATGAAGCGATTGTGTTAGATATTGATAATGAAAAGATAGTGGTAGCTAATAATAAAGCGAAGCTAACAGAAGCAGATGGAAGAAGCTATCACGCTAAAGAACCAGCAATACTATTTTTCTATAAACATCACTGGTTTAACATTATAGGTCAATTAAAAAGATTTGGATTATTTTATTATTGTAATATAGCGACGCCTTATATAATAGATGGAAAAATTATTAAATATATAGATTATGATTTAGATTTAAGAGTTTTTCCGGACGGTGGATTTAAAATATTAGATTACAATGAATATAATTATCATAAAAAAATAATGCGGTATCCTAAAGAAATAGAGATAATAATAAAAAATGAATTGTCGAATTTAATCGAAATGAAGAAGAAAGAAGAAGGGCCGTTTGCTAAAAATGAAATAAAAAAATATTATAGTATTTATAAGAGACTAACAAAATAAGTAAAAAATCATTAAAAATTCATAAATAAAAAAGTAAAATTACTAAAAGAAATAGTAATTTTTTTTAATACTCCACATAAACTATAGAGTAAGTAATATAAGAATAGAGTAAGTACTAATATAAGAAAAGCGAAAAAGTGAGTAAGAAAAAGCCTACATTTTTAGGCAATTTTTAAGAAAATTAAAAAAAATGCAAAAAAAATCGAAAAAATGCAAAAAAAATGTTGACATAATTCGCGGAGTTTGTTATATTACTTATGC
>CALWAA010000009.1 GCA_944372725.1 uncultured Bacilli bacterium
AAGATGCTTTTTCTAAAATATACATTACACATATTTTATAAATAATTCTTAACATAGGCCTATCTTTTCTTTTAGCCTTCCTTAAAATGTCATGAAAATACTTAGCATCATAAAAATTAGCAATAAAAAGTTTAATAAAACGCGCGATAACTTTCTTATAATCTAAAAATTCTTGGCTTTCTAAGTAATTTTTATCCAAAAATAACTTTTCCAAATAAGAACTGTGTATACTAGCAAATATTTCATCAATTAAATACTCTAATAAATCAGCATCAGCGATATGATAATTAATATGATATTCTTTTAATATTTCTAAAGAAAGTTTATGAAAAGTATATACTTTTCCCTTTAATCCCAATTCTTTATTTATTTTTTCTTCTAAACTATTCGCTGCATTATTTGTAAAAGTAATACATAAAATATTTTCTAAAGGGACGTGTTCATATAATACCAAATATTTAATTTTACCAACCATCGTAGTACTTTTACCAGCCCCAGCCCCTGCAATAATAATTGTATTGCAATCATTTACTAAAGCAGCATTTGTTTGTTCTTTATCTAGTTCATATCCTAAAACATCTAACTTCATTTAAACTCCATCTTGTTATTTTATTATAAATATGTTAAACTTAATTTAGTAGAGCATTAGGACTAAATGCCTACTTGTTATTGGAGTAGACATTAACCTCTATATTGTTTTGCACAATAATAGTGGTTGATGTCTTTTTTGGTCTAAACCACGATATAAGTATTTGGAACAACTTCCTCATACTAACCACACAACCCTTTCTATTGTTTATCAACCAAAACCCTTAGGAGGTAAGGAGGTAATACGAATAGTAGGAATTATCTGGTAGACACCAGGCCTAATGCTCAAGACTTTATTATGAATGATAGTGCTTTAAAAAGCAAGAAAAAGCGTTCGACAAAATTCGACGATTTGTCGAAAATAATAAAAAAACACCTTAGTTATTTAAGGTATTTAGGACTATCAATTTTACCTAAGAGGTAGTCGGCACTAACAGAAAATTTATTACAAAACTCATAAAGGAAAGTAGTGGGAATAATTGTTTTTCCTTGTTCATATCGACACCATACCGAATGGTCGATATTTAAAAAAATTCCAATCATTACTTGAGTATATTTATTTTCTTTTCTGACTTCTTTAATTCTTAAACGTAACACTTCTGGATTAAAATTTAATTGAGAATTTTCATATTTTCTATCATTAGCAAAGCCAAATATAAAATCAATTGAAATATTAAAATAATCACAAAACTTAATTAAATTTTTTAAAGTAATAGTATCGTGTCCTTCTTCATTCATAGCATACGTACCAACAGATATATTTAAAATGCTAGCTATATCTTTTTGTAACAAATTATTTTCTTCTCTTAATTCTAACATTCTATCAAATTTCATTTTTATCACCAAAATAATTCTAACAATAATATTGTTAAAAAAAGTTTTACACAGGGAAATAACACATTTTTCTTGACTTTTTATCTAGCTATATTTATAATTTAACTATAAGCTAGGAAACTTATCATATATCTATGATAGATTATTTTGATGAGATTTAAAATGAAGCCTAGCATCATGAAAGGTGTTAGATTATGAAGATTGAAACATTAAAGAAAAGCCATTTAAAAAGGAATATTATTATAGGAGTAGTAACAATACTAATTATTAGTGCAGTAATGCTAAATTTTACAAGAGCAAAATACAAAACAACACAATCAATACCACTTGTTAATGGAACAATAAATTATAGTTTGGCGGACTTTAATGCCGTAGCAATCTATGTTAATGGTGATAGCGGTTACACCAAAGCAGATACGATACCTGATGGATATGTGTTAAATGAGAGTGAAAGTTATTGCACAGTAAATGGTAAAGAAGACACAAATATTTCACTATCATATGATACTTCAACAAAAAGTTTAAGTGTAACCCCAATGACAACAAAAGGAACAAAATGCTATTTGTATTTTGATGAAAAGGAAATAACAAATATCCAAGAATTAATAGCAAGTAAAAACTTAACAACTAGAACTGACTTTAGTACAACTCTAACAGAAGATACTACAGGAACAATTTATTATGCAGATACGTCAAAAGGAAGAACGTATTACTTTGCCGGAAATCCAACAGATAACTGGGTCAAATTTGCAGATTTTTATTGGCGAATTATCCGAATAAATGAAGATGGAAGCTTAAGATTAATTTATCAAGGAACTAGTGCCAATAAAACAGGTACAGGAACACAGATAGGAACAAGTGCATTTAATAGTACACGTACAGATAATATGTATGTAGGTTTTAAATACACAACTAATAATGTACATGGAACAGGAACAAATAGTACTATATTAAATGAGTTAAATGAATGGTATCAAGATAATCTGTCAAGTTATGCCGATAAAATAGATGGAAATACTGGGTTCTGTAATGACAGAACACCATATAGTGGAAGCGGAACAGGAACAAGTGCAACAGATTATGCAGCATATAATAGACTATACACGAATAAACAACCAACGTTTGAATGTAGTAATAGTAGTGATTTATACACAATCAGTGGAAGTAGTCAAGGGAATAAAGCATTACAATATCCAATTGGATTAATTACGGCAGATGAAGTATCCTATGCTGGAGGAGTAAATGGAAAAAATAACGCAAGTTATTATCTGTATACAGAGGAATATTATTGGACATTGTCGCCCGCTTATTATAATGATGATAGAAATGCTGTAATATTTTTTGTTGATTCATTTGGATATCTTGACTTTGAATTTTCAAGTGTAGATGCAGATATTTATGGCGTCCGACCAGTCATCAACCTAAAAGCAGATGTCACCATTTCTAGTGGTGATGGTACTAGTTCTAATCCTTATGTTATAGCAACCACCTAGAAGCTGAAATGCTTCTTTTTTTGCCTTTAAATAGGGAAAAAGTGAAAAAAAGATAGTTTTTTCTGAAATTTATAGTATAATTAAATAAGAGGTGAGTTTATGAAAGTAGTTGTTAGTGCTGGTGGAACCGGCGGGCATATCTATCCAGCTTTAGCAGTACTAGAAAAACTTAAGAAAGAAGACAAAAATTTAGAGATATTATATATTGGTACCAAAAACCGTATGGAAAGTGAAATTATCCCAGCAAGAGGAATTAATTATGTTGGTATAGAGATATATGGTTTTAGTAAAAATATTTTAAGAGATGTCAAAAATATCTTTTTATTTTTTAAAAGTTATCGTAAGTGTTTAAAATTATTAATAGAGTTTAAGCCTGATATTGTTTTAGGCTTTGGTGGCTATGTTACTTATCCTGTCTTAAAAGCTGCCAAAAAGTTAAATATCAAAACTTTTTTACATGAGCAAAATAGCATCGTTGGGAAAACCAACAAATTTTTATCTAAAGATGTTGATTTAGTCGCAGTATCATTTTTAAGTACTCTAAATAAATTTCCTAAAGCTAAAAAAGTGATTTATTCCGGAAACCCATGTGGTGAAAATGCTTTAACAACGAAAGAAATCAAAAAAAGTGATGTTGGTTTAGATAATAAAAAGAAGTTAGTGATTGTCGTAGCAGGCTCTCTAGGTAGTAGTTCTGTAAATGAAAAATTAAAAGAATTTTTAAGATTAAGCAAAAAAAGTGATTATCAAGTATTATATATTACAGGAAAAAGTCACTATGAAGAATTTATGAAAGGAACCCGTTTTGGCAGTAATATAAAAGTATTACCATACCTAGATAATTTAGCAGGATTAATGCGTAATTGTGATTTAATTGTAACTCGTGCTGGAGCATCAACTATGAGTGAAATCCTAGCTTTAAACCTACCTGCTATATTTATTCCTAGTCCTTATGTTGCGGGTAACCATCAAGTATATAATGCTTTAGAAATCGTAAAAAATAATGCTGGTTTAATGATTGAAGAAGATGCCTTAGATGGTACGACTTTATTTAATATGGTAACAGACCTACTAAATGATAAGAAAAAATATGAAATTATGAAAATGAACTTGAAAAATCTAGGTAAAAACGATAGTAGTGAAATCATAGTAAAAGAAATAAAGGAGCTAATAAAATGAATGAAATAAAAGGAATAAATATTACCGAAAATGCTTCTCTAAAAAATTTAAATACTTATAAAATTGCAAGTAGTGCGAAATATTTAATTAGAGTAGAAACCATTGAAGGTTTAATTAATATTTTAAAATATTTAAAAGAACACAATATAAAATATTTTATTTTAGGCGCTGGCTCTAATATTGTAATTGATGAATATTTTGATGGAGCAATCATTAAATTAGATGGACTAAATAAAGTTGCAGTAAAAGAACAGACTATTACCGCTTGGGCAGGAGCTATGATGGGCATCTTATCTTGTGAATCCGTAAATCATAACTTAACAGGATTAGAATGGGCTATTAATATTCCTGGAACCATTGGCGGAAGTATAGTTGGCAATGCTGGTGCTTATAACAAAGAAATGTTTGATGACTTAATAAGTATTAAAGTTTTAGACGAAAATTTAGAGATAAAAGAAATCAAAAAAGAAGAGATTAAGCATTCATACAGACATACTGATTTAAAAGGAAAACCATGGATTGTATTAGAAGCAATATTTAAATTAGAAAAGGGAAATAAAGAACAATCTTTAGAACTAATAAAAGAGCGAAAAGAAAGAAGATTAGCTTCTCAACCATTAGATATGCCATCTGCAGGTAGTGTTTTTAGAAATCCAGAAAATGACCATGCTGGTCGTCTGATTGAAGCTTGTGGATTAAAAGGTAAAACAATTGGTGGTGCCATGGTATCTCCTAAACATGCCAACTTTATTGTCAATGCTGGTAATGCTACTAGTAATGATGTGAAAAATTTGATAAAATTAGTGCATACACAAGTGAAAGAAAAATTTAATGTAGACTTAGTGTTAGAACAAGAAATTATTGATTGGAAGTAGGAAATGGCAGAATTAAAAAGGGTAAAAAAAAGAAAACTAAATTTAAAAGCTGTTATAATATTACTATTAATTATTTATTTAATAGTAATGCTTTTATATACCATTTTTACGATGCCAATCAAAAACATTTATATTACGGGTACAACCCTTTTAACTGATAATGAGATTATTGAAGCCGCCGAAATAAAAGATTATCCAGCGATATTTAAAACTAGTAAAAAGAAATTAGCAGAAAAAATAAGTAAATTAGAATTAGTAGAAAGTGTTGAAATAGATAAAACTTTAACTGGTAAATTAACAATAAATATTAAAGAAGCAATCCCTTTATTTTACAATCGCAACACGAATAAAGTAGTCTTAAGTAGTAAAAAAGAAGTGGAATCTAGTTCTAAATATCTAGGAATACCAACTCTTATTAATTATGTACCAACTGATATCTTAGATGCTTTTCTAGAAGCCTTTAGTGAAATTGATTCTGATATCATTAAAATGATTAATGAAATTGAGTATGACCCAGATATTAGTGATGACATTGTAATTGATGAATATCGTTTTCTACTAAGAATGAATGATACCAACCATGTTTATGTAAATATTATAAATATGGAAAGACTAAATGATTATGAAGAAATATTTGCAACCGTTGGTAATCTTCATGGTACAGTTTATTTAGATAGTTATAATGCAGATAATATTATTTTTGAAGCTTTCGGGGCAAATGTAGATGAAGAGACTGATAGTGGGGGTGAAGAAACAGATGGAGCCGAAGATTAATTATCAAAAAAAATTAGAAGAATTAATAAAAACATTAAATAGAAAACCTAGCTTATTATTGCACAGTTGCTGTGGTCCATGTTCAACTGAAGTAATTGCTTTTTTAAAGGATTATTTTGAAATCACCATTTTTTATTATAATCCTAACATTGAACCATTAGAAGAATATAACCATCGCAAAAATGAACAGAAAAGATTTTTAAACGAATATAAAGATGCTAAAATAAGCTTTCTTGATTGCGAATATGATAATAATGCCTTTAAAGAAATAGCTAGAGGCCTAGAGCATATTCCCGAAGGGGGAGCTAGATGTAACAAATGTTTTTATTTAAGAATGAAAAAAACAGCAATAGTTGCCAAAGAACATAATTTTGAATATTTTGGGACAACCCTTACAGTAAGTCCTCATAAAAATAGTACCATCATTAATCAAATAGGTGAAAAAATTAGCCAAGAAGAAAATATCAAATATATTTATGGTGATTTTAAAAAGAATGATGGTTATAAAAAAAGCATTGAAATGAGCAAAGCTTATAACTTATATCGTCAAGACTATTGTGGATGTCTTTATGGAAGGGAGCATATATGGAATTAGAAAAATATGTAACATTGATAACTTTTATACCATGGATATTAATTATAATTGTTAGTATGCTAAATAACTTAAATAACGAAAATTATCAAAAATTTTCTTTAAAATATTTAGGAAGAAATATCTTTAGAATTTTTCGCTTAGATACGCTTTTATTAATTATCTGCTTTTGGTATTTTGCTTCTTTTAATAAAGAATTTGTCGATAAATATTTATTTGCCATTATGTGTTTATATTTATTTGTTAGTTTCTTTTATGAAAATAGAGCTTCTTTTAAAAAGAATTTCTGGAAAGACAATTTTATTCAAATTATTCTTTTAATCATCATAAATAGTATTCCCTTTATTTATTACTCCCAAACGAATAATTTAATTGTCACATATAAAATAATGCTTTTATATTTATTCTTTGAATATATTATTATTTTAATTGTAAGTTATATAGCTATCTTAATAAAAATGATATTTCGAAAAAAAGATTCCGAGTTCAAATAGGAATCTTTTTCTATACTTCTAATTCTTGTTCTTCTTCAACATCAATTGTTTTCATAATTTCTTCCATACTAGTTAAGCCTTCAATAACTTTGGATAAACCATCTTCAAACATCGTTGTCACATCTTTTTTAGAGTGATAAACAAGTTCTTTTAATATTTTACGGTCTACATTAGTAGTAATTGCTTCTCTAATTTCTTCATTAATAGAAAGTACTTCATGGATAGCAATTCTCCCTATATAACCATGATTACAATATTTACAACCTACCGGTGTATAAACTTCATTAACCATAATACCTAAATGTTTTTTAATAAGTTTTTTTTCAAATGGTGTAGTTGGTCTAGTACCCCGGCATTTAGGGCAAAGTTTTTTTACTAATTTTTGTGAAACAATACCAGTTAGAGCACTACCAAGTAAATAACGTTCTACTTCCATATCAAGTAATCTTTCAATGGTTGTTAAAGAGTTATTAGTATGAACAGTCGATAAAACAAGGTGACCAGTAATACTAGCTCGAACCGCAATTCTCGCTGTTTCATTATCTCGAATTTCGCCAACCATAATAATATCCGGGTCTTGTCTTAAAATACTACGTAAAGTATGCGAGAAAGTAAGTCCGATATCGCTTAAAACTTGTACTTGATTAATATTATCAATTTTCATTTCAACAGGGTCTTCAACGGTAATAATATTTCGCTCTTTCGTATTTAGTTTTTGCAAAATAGAGTAAACAGTCGTTGATTTACCAGTACCCGTAGCACCTGTAACTAAAATAAGTCCATTAGGCTTTTTAATCATATCGATTAATCTATTTAAATTTATTTCGGAAAAACCTAAATTTTCCAGGCCATTTAAACTCATACTATAATCAAGAATTCTAATAACCATCTTTTCGCCATTAACACAAGGTAGGGAAGAAACACGAAGGTCCAAAGCTACCTCTTTAATAACATTTTTTATGGCTCCATCTTGAGGCATTCTCGTTTCGGTAATATTCATGCCACTGATAATTTTAATTCTGGTAACCACATTTTTCTTGAGAATATTAGGAATTTTGGCATAATCCTGTAATTCACCATCAATACGGATACGTACCATTAAACATTCTTCTGTAGGGTCAAAATGAATATCGCTAGCTTTCCTTTTAATAGCATCCAAAATAATATCATTGACAATTTCGACAATACTAACATGTTCAAAATCAAAAGTTCTCAAATACATCACCTATTCTAAAATAATTATACACTAAAAGTATTGGGATAACAAGCCGTTTTCCACTTGAGTAGTAAAGATTAATATGTTATGATAAATAAAGTCAGGAGGGTTTAAATGAATAGTTTACAAGTAAAAAAACATAAATTATATCAAGAACGAAATGATGGAAATTATTATAATATTGAGCTTAAAAGAGAAGGAAATAAAACATTATCCATCTTTTTTGGAGGAAATTTAGACTTATATTTTTCCTTAGAAAATTTTTTTGATAATCCTACTTTTATAATTGGCAAAGATTATTATGAAATATATGCGTTATTTGATGAGTTATATCATAGCGTTATAAATGCCGATATTTATGGTCATATAACCGAGGAAGAAATAAATCGTATTATTTTTATGAGTGAAGAGGAACAAAAAGATTATCATGAAGCAATCAAAGAAGAATTAGAAAGAAGAGAAAAATCTAAAAATAGTTTAAAGGGAAGAGAGCCGTATCAAAATTTAGTCCAAGATAATGTCATAATTTGGAAAAGTGATGAGTACTTTGAAGAAATAACTCCCTTTGTTAAAATAAAAAAACAAGAGGACACTTATAGATTAGAATTTGAAAAGCCAATCATTCCTGATAAATATAAAAATGAGGCTGATTTAATGCTTATGGACCCCAGAAGAATTACCATAAGATTTCGAAATAGTGGTTCCAGATACGAACCATTTAATATCATATTTATGAAATTTTATCAAGGATTATGTGCCCTTGATTATGAATATCATCAAATCCATATCGAAGAATATTTAATAAGTGAAAGAATAAATAGGGGTGAAACTCTATCAAGAATATTAAAAAAACAGAGGTAATTAAATCTCTGTTTTATAATATAACTTGATTGATTTCGGAAATATTATCTAAAGATATTTCATACTCTTTACCAGTATTCATTTCTTTAAGCTTAATTTTTCTCTCATTTATTTCATTTTCACCTAAAACAATAACATAAGGAATATTTTCTCGATTAGCATAATCCAAAGCTTTTTTTACCTTTTTATTTTTCATTTCCACTTCAACTTTAATATCAAAATTTCTGATTGTATCAGCAAGTTTTAAACTTTCTTTAAAAGTATCCATTGGCACAATATATAAATCTACCATACTTTTACTTGTAAATTCTTCTCTGTTTTTAAGAATTTCATAAATAACATTAAGTCCAAAAGAAATACCTACCGCTGGATAACTATTTCCATCTTGAATCCAATTGGTAATAAGCTTATCATATCTACCACCACCGCCAATACTAGATTTAATACCAGAATTAACTGCATAAACTTCAAATACATTTCCGGTATAATACTCTTGACCACGAGCAAGGGTTGGAGCAAATTTAATATATTCACGATAAGAAGAATAGTCTAATAATTCCATCAAATCATTTAATTCTTGTAAACCTTCTATAATATTTTTATTATCAACATTTTTGAATTCTTCTTTTAATTCATCTAAAGACATATTAAAGTATTTCATAAGTAAGTTTTGATTATTTTCGGTTATTCCTAAAAGAAGTAACTCATTCATCAAATCATCCCTAGGAATCTTATCCATTTTATCAATTGTTTTAATGACACTGGAAATATCTTCTTCTAAAGTAATACCCAAAGATTCAATAATTCCTTGCATTAATTTTCGATTATTAATTTTAATTTCAAACGGAATATCAAATTCTCTCATTCCACGAATAAAAATAGAAATAATTTCTTCTTCGATATTAGCCCCATCAAGACCAACTACATCCACATCACATTGTACAAATTGTCTGTTTCTACCAGCTTTAACCGGACCATCTCTAAAGACATCTCCAATTTCATATCTTTTATAAGGTAAAGTAAGACCTTTTTCTATCGTAATAAACTTCGCAAAAGGAATGGTTAGGTCATATCGAAGTCCTAAATTTCTTTTTCCTTGGTCAGTAACTTTATAAATTTCCTTTAGTATTTCATCCTCAGGATTATATTTTAAAGCCAGCAAATCAAAGTTACAAAGGATAGGTGTTTCCAGTGGTTCATAACCATATAATTTAAATACACTTTTTAAAGTATCCTTAATATACTCTCTAATTTGTTGTTCACTCCCAGAATAATCAAAAGTACCTTTTACATTTTCAATTTTCATAATTTCTCCTCCATCTAATTAAAAAAGCTACACAGGTAAGCCTGTATAGCTTTATAAACAGGCTACAAGCACGACAAATACCACTTGCGCCTACAAATAATTGTATTTAACAAGTGGTAGTAATATGATGATGATGTAATAATAGATTAGCATTTTTCATAAAACTATCTCCTCGATACCTAGATTATAATATGAGTTAGAAGTTTTGTCAAATAATTTATAATTCAATTAAAATACATTTAGTTAAATTTTTCCTAAATTATAGAATAATATTAAAATTTATGATACAATTCCAATATACAAAATAGTCATCTTCAAGCAGTAAATATATAGATGAGAATGGAGGTGAGAAAATGAAAAAAATTAGTGCCTTTTCTATAGCAATATTGACAGTATTTTTAGGAATTGTCGTAGTTCAAGCTTTTGATAAAGAATATTTTGAATTTTCAAGAGTCGGACAATATGATGAAACTGAGGAAAAATTAGTAGCAGGAACTAAAAGATTAACAGCTGATTACGATGATTCAAATATCGATGCAACATTAGGCTTATCTTTATCATACAAAGTTCTCTTTGGGTACAGATTCATTTCAAGATGCAATTTATCAACATACGGAAATAATGGCGTTTATTGTAATTGGCCTAACCAAGGTGAAGACACCTATAAAGGAACTTTAACATTTAATTCTTCAAATGATAATAAGCCAATAGCAGGAACGTTCTACCTTAAAAATGTTTAAATTTATTTACAATATTTAAATATTTTACTATTGCATATTATTGCAATAGTTTTTTAATAAAGTAAAAACTATTATAACAAATCAAGAATATAAGTTGTATATAATTTGATTTATTATACAAATAAGCATATAGAAATCTAGAAAAAAATATGCTAAAATGATAATGGAGAGTGTTATATGAATGTAGAAAATATTGAAAAAGTTTATCAAACCAAAAATAAACAAATAAAAGCTTTAACAAATTTTACTTATGAGTTTAAAAAGGGCACTTTTTATGCAATAACCGGAAACTCTGGAAGTGGGAAATCAACTTTAATAAGAGTTTTAGGTTTAATTGACAAAATGAACTCTGGAAAATATCTATTAAATGGAGCAGATATTACAAAGTTAAATGATATAGAACTATCAAAATTACGGATGAAAATGATTGGGTTTGTTTTTCAAGACTTTTATTTAGATAATTATTTAAAAGCTTATGAAAATGTAATGCTTCCTATGCTAATTAATAAGGATATTCCAAAAGAAAAGCGCAAAGAAAAAGCCATAGCATTACTTCAAAAATTAGGCTTAGATGAACGGATAAATCATTATCCTAAAGAATTATCGGGAGGTGAACAGCAAAGAGTAGCTATTGCCAGAAGTCTTGCTAATAATCCGGAATATATTTTAGCAGATGAACCAACCGGCAATCTTGATGAAGAAAACGAAGCAAAGGTATTTGCAATATTAAAAACCATGAGTGAAGAGGGAAAATGCGTGATTGTAGTATCTCATAGCCAAAAAGTAAATGATTATGCTGATGTAGTTTTAAATTTAAAAGATGGAAAGTTGGTGCAAGAATGAATTTTTCAGACCAGCTGTTTCTTATCAAAAGAAAATTTTTTGCTAAGAAAAATATTCTTTTAATCCTTATCTTATCAATTCTTTTAACTGCCATTTTAAGTTGCGTAACTTTAATTAATTTTATATTAGAATTTAAAAAAGATACTTATAACGACATAACGGGAAGAACTTTAATCATAGAAAATGTAAATGATGACACTAAAGAGGAAATCGCAAAAATAGAACATATTAGCAATGTTGTTAGTAATAAATATTCTAATGGAGTAGAAAAAGAAGCTTCTGAATTCAACCAAGAGAATATTCCAGGGTCAATTTTTTTAAAGCCAATAATTGATAATGACCTATTAACAGTTACCGAGGGAAGAATACCTCAAAATAATGGGGAGATGATATGTGCTCACAAATTTTATCCTCATAGTTCTTACATCGATGAGGAATCTAACCAAAAAATTATACATTCTCTATATTTGAATAGTGAAGATATCATTGGGCGTAAAATAAGCATTACTTCTACTAATGAAGATTATTTAGGCAAAAAATATGAATTTACCATTGTAGGAACTTATGCTAATAAAAAATTTGATAATTTAAATACATGTTATATAATGATAGATGATTATGATAAAATTAGTTCTAAATATGCTACAATTAGTGGATACGTCGATGAATTTGGAGAAGAGCACGAAGAATATAATGAATACAATGGTTTAATGCTAATTGTAGAAGATACTAAATATTTAGATGAGGTAACCCAAAAATTACAAGAATTAGGATACATTCCTTATCCATTCATAGAATTAGATAATGAATTTTTAAATTATATTATTTATATACCTTTATTATTAGGAATAATCATTGTAATTATAACCATAAATATCATATATGCTTTTTTAAAAAAGTACATTGAGTATAATAAAAAGAATTATGGTATTTTAAAAAGCTGTGGATATACCAATAAAGACATTTTAAAAATCGAAAGAAGTCAAATAGTATTCATTTATTTAACAAGTGTTGTTATTTCCTTCATACTATATTTTATAATATATTTTGTTATTCAAAATACATTACTAGTAGAATTTGTCTACAGCAATTATCAATTACCTATTCCATGGTTACTTTTAATAGTAGTTTTAATTTTCTTTTTAATTCTTTTCATAACACTTGATAAAATAATGATTCAAAAACAATTAAAACAAAATATTCAAAATATGTTGGAGATAGAATATGATAATTAAAAGTTTTTTTCGCCAAAAAACAACCAGAATATATGTTTTGGCTTTTACTTTAATCTTTTTAGTTTTAGCTCTTTTAAATATTAGCAAAGAATATTTAAATAAAAAAGTAAATCAAGAATATGGGAACTCTTTTTCCTATTTTGAAAGTGAAAAAGACATAGATTTAGAAAATAATTCTTTCATTGCGGAATATCAAAAAGGTCAAAAAATAAATTACAACAATGAATTCATTTATTTTATAGTAAGTAATAATGTAAAGAAAGGTGAAATTTTAATACCAAGTTATTATCAACCAGAGGAAAATAGCTTTTATTATCAAGATAAATTTTTTTCTCTTTCAACTTATTCTTTTAACATGCATTTTCCTCTTTTTAAAATAAATACCAGTGATTATCAAGACTTATTTACTAATGAAGGCAATGTATATTTTTTTAAATTAAAAAACTGGTTAAATATGGATAAAACAATTTTAAAAATAGAAAAACAATATGACGTGAGTGTAATAACATATTTAAATAATAATGAAACCACAAATTATGAATGGATGATTAATACAATCGAAATTTTTATCTATTTAATGATATTAATTTTCATAATAATAGGATGGATAGCTCTTTATAATGTAGTAAATGATGATAAAAAAACAAGATTATTATATAAATGTCTTGGATATTCTAAAATAAAAACCAAAAAAATTTTATTAGCCAAAATATTGCTATTATTGCTTGTTTCTATAATTCCTGCTATTTTAATATATAATATATTATGGTGGATATTAATACATTAATTTTTTAGCACCGTGTAAAAAGTTTATGCTATAATATAGAAAAAGAAAGAAGTTTGAGATTATGTCAAAAAAGAAAAAAATAATTTATATTTCAATCGGATTAATTATTATCGGTGCGATTATTTTTATATTATGTTCTCATTTTATCTTAAATAAAAAGGTAGAAGAATTTAATGGCTTTACCTTTAAAGAAGTAACCAAACTAAATTATGGCGATATAACTTTAAGTGATTTTGTGAAAGATATTACCTGTGAAGAAGAATGTACCTATCATGGTCAAACATTAGAATATTCTATCTCTAACGTTGAAGATTTAGGAAAAGTAGAAGTTTTAGTAAGCATCACTTATCAAAGAAATACTTATGAACAAACCTATGAAATAGAGGTAGTAGACGAACTTGCACCTATAATTACTTTAACTGAAACAGAAATGAATTACGTAAAAAATAGTGATGCCATCTTTGCCCCTGAAGATTTTATTAAAGAAGTAAGTGATAATTATGATGAAGTAGCAGTAGAAGATGTTTCTATTGAAAGCAATGTAAACTTAAAAAAGGTAGGGGATTATCAAGTTACTTACACCCTTACGGATACACATAACAATGTTGGAACATCTATTTTAATTGTTCATGTCGTTGATGAAGAAGCAAAAGAAGATAGTGACGATAAAAAAGAAACAAATAGTACAAATGATAAAACCAACAGTACAAC
>CALWAA010000010.1 GCA_944372725.1 uncultured Bacilli bacterium
CAATTGATGCAGGTAAAGGCATCGTTGTAGCAGTCAATAAATGGGACAAAGTAAATGACCCAGATAGTGCAATAAAAGTATGGAAGAAGAAAATAGCAAGTGAATTTCAATTTGCCCCTTATGCAAAAGTTGTGTTCTTATCAGCCTTAACCAAAAAAAGAATTCATACTTTAATGCCAGAAATACTAAGTGCTTATGAAAATAACCACAAAGAAATTAAAACCAGTTTACTTAACAATGTAATTATGGATGCGGTAAGCTTTAAAATACCACCATCATATAAAGGTAAAAGATTAAAAATTTATTTTGTAAGCCAAACAGGAATAAATCCTCCTAAATTTACCTTCCAAGTAAATAACAAAGGCTTATTACACTTTAGTTATGAAAGATATTTAGAAAATAAAATAAGAGAAAACTTTGATTTAACCGGAACACCAATCATCTTACAATTCAAAAACAAAAATGAGCGCGAATAAAAAAAGAATTAGAGAGAAAACTAATTCTTTTTAACTATTTACTTTTACTTTTTCATCAATTCTTCTTTTATGAATTACATGTTCTTCATTATAAGTAATGAGTTCATGAGTGGATATACCAAGCTTTTCGGCTATTTCTTCGATATGGTCAATGGTAATATTTTCTTCACCACGTTCAATGCAAGCCATATATTTCGGATTAAGTTCTAAATTCGTATAAAACTTTTCTTGAGATAAACCACTCTGATATCGATAATATTTTAAATTGATACCTACTACTTCTTTTAAATTCATCCAAACACTCCTCACACTTAATATTATTGAGAATTTATAACAAAGTCTACCCAGTGATAACTACACAAAATTTGACAACAAAAAAATTTTGATATATTATAGTACTAGTGGAGGAGTTATGGCGAAAAGTAGTACAAATGTAAATTTTAAGTTACAAAATTTACGCAAAGCCAACAATATGTCATATGAAAGTGTTGCAAAAGAAGTAGGAATATGCAAAGCTTACTACTGGCAAATTGAAAATGGCAATAGAAGATTATATTATGATTTAGCATTAAAAATAGCCGAAGTTTTTAAATTAAAACCAGATGAGCTATTTTATGAATATTATAAATAATCAAGGGGATACCTTCTAGCATATATTATGTTAGGAGGCGTTTTTATGTTAGATGATTCTCTATTTAAAAAAATAGAAAAGAAAACAAAAGTAGATAAAAATACCATTGTATCTTTAGCAGAAAAATTACAAAAAGGAAACATGAAAGATGAGAATACTTTAAGTGAAGTAATCGATACATTAAGCAAAATGACGGGTAAGAAAGTAAATCCCGAATTAAAGAATAAAATAATAAAAAAAGTAATAAATGATGATGTGCCGAAAAATGTCGATAAAATGTTTTAATTTATTTGCCAAACCGCCCCTTTATTTGATATAATAGCATCTAGGTGGAGTAAAATGGAGCAAATTGATAATGTTATGGATTTTATGAATTTTTTAGAAGACATCGAGTATGGTTGGATGGATATTGAAAATAATATCTATGTTAATGTTGATAAAGGCTTTAAAAAGAAGTATGTTTTGCAAAAACCAGAAGAAGTATTAGCCAACAAAGTAGGAACTTGTTATGACCAAGTGGAATTAGAAAGAATGATTTTTAAGAATTTAGGGTTAAAATTCAATACTTACTTTATGGTATATTATGATGCTAAAAAGTTATTTACTCATACATTTATTGTTTATGAGGAAAAAGAAAAATTTTATTGGTTTGAACACGCTTGGGAACCTAATAGAGGTATTCACGAATATTTAAGTTTATATGATTTATTAAAAGACGTAAAAGAAAAATTCCAAAAATTCAATAAATTAAAATTTATGGACACCGATTATTTATGTATCTATAAGTATAAAAAGCCTAAATTTCATATCGGCCTAAAAGATTTTTACAAACATTGTGAAAATGGGGAAAATGTTTTAATTTAATTTTAAAAAATTTGATACCACTCAGGTATCTTTTTTTGTTGTTAATAATGTGTAAATTAAAGTAAAATAGATGTCAAATATGAGCTATATATGATATAATCAAATTAAAGAATAGGAAGTGTATAGATATGAAAAAGTTTGTCGTATTGATATGTATGCTTTTGCTTGGCGCCTCTTCTGTAAAGGCTGCTGATGTTAACTTAAGTCTTTGTGAGTATTCTGATGAATACATTGCATGGTTAAATTTAAGTAGTGAAGAAAAAGCAAATACGATAATGCCAAGTATGTGCAAACAAGAAAGTGAAAGTGGTTTGGTTGGAAGTTCAAATAGTTATTCGATGGAAAAATTCACTTTACAAGATAGCTATATTTTAGGAGTAAGAAATCAAGGAGCAAGTGATGATTGTTGGGCTTTTTCAACCTTAGCAGCAATAGAATCTAATTTACTTAAAAACAATATTAAAACCGATTATTTAAGTGTTGCTCATTTAGAGTTAATGACGCAAAAGTCTTTGTATACTCCAAGCTATACGACTTTTAACCGCAACTTTAATAGTGGTGGAAAACTAGAATATACAGGAGCATATGTCTTAAACTATTGGGGACCAATTAAAGAAAGTGAATTACCATTTGCAACCATTACGAATTTAATCAATCAAACTACTACTGTAAATCAAATAGATATCATAAATAAAAAAGCAAGTGTCGATGTGGATGATATATTTTACTTAAATAATTCCACTGGTGCTTGTAGTGATACTAGTATCGAAACAATCAAACAATATTTAGTCAATCATGGTGCTCTTGCCGCAAGTATTTATTTTGATATGAATAATACCAATTATTTAAAAGGAGCTTATTATTACTATAATGGTTCTAATATTCCTAATCATGCTGTTACAATTGTAGGATGGGATGATACAGTAGAGCTTACAAGTTTTGCCACAAATGCTACTAGAAAAGGTGCTTGGATAGTTAAGAATTCCTATGGTACAAGTGTTGGTGATAATGGCTATTTTTATGTATCTTATGATGATATTAATATTTGTACAAATATAGTAGGCTTTTACAATGCTGATTTAGATGTATCTGATGAAGTATATTACTATGATGATTTAGGAACCAATGTCACTTTAACTAGTAAATCAGATACAAGTTATATAGCGAATACTTTTACTAAGAAAAATAGTTCTGCCGAAAAAATTGATAAAATCACTTTTGCAACAGGAAAAGAGGGAATAAACTATACCGTTTATTATGCTAGCAATGCATCTTTAAAAAATTATGAAGAAATAGCAAGAGGTACAACTTCCCATGCTGGTTTCATGAGTGTTGTTCCTAGTAAAGATATTTATGTAACAGATAAATATTCCGTGATTGTAAAATTTGAAACAAATGGCGAAAAGGAAATTGTAATTCCAGTAGCAATGAAAGGTGCATCAACCTCTAGTCCATATCGTAACTTTGAAGTAACAAGTGGGGTATCTTTTATGTCGACGGATGGCAAATCTTGGCTTGATGTAGGCGATAAATTAAAAGTTCAAGCATCCATTCGCGTTTATACAAGTATAGAAAAGAGCGAGACAACTCCAGAAGTAGATGATACAAGCAAAGTAAATAATGATGCAACTGTTAATTTAACAAATCCCAATAATGATATTGAAGGTGTAGTCCTAGGTGATACTGTAACTCCAACTGATACCGGAGTAGACGTTGAAAATCCGCAAACAGGAATGATTAGTGGAGTAAGTATTATATTAGCATTACTCTTAATAGGTACGATTATTTACTTTAAAAAGAAAAATAAAATATTTAAAATATAAAAACTTCAGACATTCGAGTCTGAAGTTTTTTTAAAGGACAATAGCAATTAAGTTATTTGCGCCTTTATTAACAATTTTGGTTACCGTTTGAGAAAGTTTATATCTTGTAGCATCCGGCATCATGGATAATTTAGCTTGTATTCCTTCTTGAACAATCGCTTCTAAGCTTCTACCAAAGATTTCACTTTGCCAAATCGAATTAGGGTCTTTTTCATAATCTTTCATTAAGTAATTAATAAGTTCTTTACTTTGAGCTTCACTTCCAATAATTGGTTCAAAGGTCGATTGAACTTCTACTTTCATTAAGTGAATAGAAGAAGCCGTAGCTTTTAATTTGACACCATATCTTGAACCTTGTTTTACAATTTCTGGTGTTTCAAGCTTCATATCGCGAATGGTTGGATAAACAATTCCATATCCCGCATTTCTGGCAACTTTTAGGGCATCTTTAATAGAATCCATTTCTTCTTTTGCTTCTTTATAACCCGCAAATATCCTAATTAAACCAGCCTTTGTTGTTGCAGCTTCTCCCATGATACTAGAAAGTACTTCATTATAAAGTTCTTCCGGAGCTTCCAAGTTAATTGTAACAGTACCAGTCGCCGCATCCAGTTCACTAATATAAGATTTAGATATATATTCACTATCTTCAAAATGTCCTAAAATGAAATCAATATCTTTAATCTTTTCAACACTAATAACACTTTCTCTAATCTTTTCTAAGAAATGTTGTTTTATTTCATGATTTTTAGGTAGAGCATCTATCCATTCTGGTACATTTACCTTAATATCTAAAACTGGAAATTCATATAACGCTTTTTTGAGGATTTCCATAATTTCCATTTCGTTCATAGCCTCAGCACTAATAGGTAAAACTGGTACATCATAAGCATCTTCCATTTCTTTTGCAATTCGAACAGTTTCGGTATTCGTTGGATGAACACTATTTAAAATCACTATAAAAGGTTTACCAATTTCTTTTAATTCATTAATAATTCTTGCTTCTGCTTCTACATAGTTCATCCTAGGAATTTCTCCAAACGAACCATCAGTAGTAACAACAATACCAATGGTTGCATGGTCACGAATAACTTTTTCGGTACCAATTTCCGCAGCTTCTACAAAGGGAATAGAATCTGGAAACCAAGGAGTTTTAACCATTCTCGGATTTCCTGACTCATCTTCATAACCAGTAGCACCCGGTATCACAAATCCTACGCAATCAACAAGTTTAATATTGGTTGTAAACTCATCAACATGAATTTCTGCTCCACTCGATGGAACGAATTTCGGTTCTGTAGTCATAATCGTTTTACCTTGGGCACTTTGAGGTATTTCATCTAAGCAATGTTTCTTTTCATACTCATCAGTGATATTGGGAACAACCAAATTTTCAATAAATCTTTTGATAAAAGTAGATTTACCAGTCCGAACCGCTCCTACAACACCTAAATAAATACTTCCATTTCCTCTTTTCGATATAGATTCAAGTAATTCTTTTTTTTCCAAAATTTCACCATCTTTCATCTTTCTAATTAAAAATATGAGAAGGTCTAAAAAAATAGTACAAATTTTAAAAAATAAATTCTTTACGAAAAACACAATGTTTGTTATAATTTTAAAGAGGATGTGATAACATGAAGAAATTACTATTAACTTTAAGTGTCATAACATTATTAATATTACCATTAAATGTACAAGCTGAAGAGGAACCCATAACTCTTTATATGTTTGAAAGCAATACCTGTCAGCATTGTGCCCAAGCTTTAGATTATATAGAAGAACATTTAGATGAGATACCAGATAATTTAGAGATAATGACTTATGAAGTATCTGCGGACAATGATAATGCTTTGTTAATGAATGAAGTTGCCGAATACCTTGAAGTAGATACTACAAAAAATTTTGGAACGCCATTTTTTGTCATTGGAACAGAATACCACAAAGGATATACACCGGGAACTTGGGAAGAATTATTTGAGATAGCAAATGATTATAGTAAAAATGGTGATTATGAAGATACGGTAAAAAAGGTAATTAGCGATGAAGATTTAAAAGTAGAAGCCCATGCTTTAGAAGATGTAATTAACATTCCTAATCCTACAGTAACAATTATTGTATATAGTGTATTTGGAGTAATAGTTTTAGGCTTTATAGCCCTAATGGTATTTTCAAGAAAATAAACTACTTTTATTAGTAGCTTTTTTTTGATATAATAAAGAAGTTAGGAAAGGGTGGTTTCATGAAAATCATTTTATTACAAGATGTAAGAAAAGTTGGTAAGAAAGATGAAATATTAGAAGTTAGTGATGGTTATGCAAATAACTATTTAATCAAAAATAAACTAGCAGTACCTTTAACCAAAAGAAGCAAAGAAGTATTAGATAAAAGATTAGATAAAGAATCGCGTGATGAAGAAGCAAAAGTAGCAAGCCTAAATCAAATAAAAAAAGAGTTAGAAGATAAAATCATTCCTTTTAAAGTAAAAGTAGGTAAGGAAGATAAAGTATTTGGCAAAGTATCTACGAAACAAATCGCTGATAAACTAAAAGAAATGAGTTATGCCATTGATAAAAAATGTATTAAATTAGATAGTGATTTGGATACTTTAGGAATTCATGAAGTAGATATTGTACTTCACAAAAGAGTAACATTTAAACTAAGAGTAAATTTACAAAAGTAAGTAGGTGATTTTTGTGGCACAACGAGCAATGCCAAGCGACCTAGAAGCTGAAATGAGTGTTCTTGGTGTCGCTTTTTTAAGTAACGATGCCCTAGAAAAAATTAATGATGAGGTAACAGAAGATATGTTCTATAATGAAAAAAATAGAACGATTTTTAACGCTATTATCAGTTTATATAAAGAAGGAACCCCAGTTGATTTAACAACCATAAAATCCGAATTAGACAAGAAAAAAGCCTTCAATGAAATAGGGGGCATAAATTATTTAACAGAAGTAATTGATTCGGTGGTAACATCAGCTAATCTTGAATATTATATTAAAATATTAAAAGATGCTGCCATCAGAAGAAATGTTATTAATACGGCAACAGATATAGTAACAAGTGCTTATAATGATGAAAATATTACAAGTATGCTTGATAATGCTGAAAGAAGTATTTTAAATGTTGTAAGAGCAAGAACTTCAACGGAATTTGTACCTATTCACGAAGTATTACGCCGGGCCCAAGAACGTTTGGAAGAATTAGCTAAAAACAAAAGTGACATCACTGGAATTAGAACAGGGTTCTATGATTTAGACCGTGTTACTGCTGGTCTCCATGGTGGTGAGCTTATTATTCTTGCCGCTCGTCCTGGTATGGGAAAAACAGCTTTTGCTCTAAATATTGCAACTAATGCTGCTTTCTCAACTGATAAAGCAATTGCCATATTTAATCTCGAAATGTCTGCGGAAATGTTAGTTAATAGAATGATTGCGAGTGTTGGTGGGATTGATTCTTATAAACTAAATACTGGTAAACTGGAACATAATGATTGGAAAAGATACAATGAAGCTTTAAGTAAACTTGCTTCTACCAATATTTATATTGAAGATAATGCCAGTATTACGGCCCCAGAGATTAAAGCAAAATGTCGAAGACTTGCCAGTAGTCCTAATGGCTTAGGCTTAGTAGTTATCGATTATTTACAGTTAGTTACAACGGGTTCCAACCGTGTAGAATCAAGACAAGTGGAAGTGTCAGAAATCTCTCGTAGCTTAAAAACAATGGCACTAGAACTAGATGTTCCAGTCATTGCTTTAGCCCAACTTTCACGTAGTGTTGATAAAAGGGAAAATAAAGAACCAGCTTTAGTAGACTTAAGAGAATCCGGCTCTTTGGAACAAGATGCCGATTTAGTTTTATTTTTAAATCGTAAAGATTATTATGAAGCCAAAACCGAAAAGAAAGAAAACATTGTCCCAATCGATGTAATTATTGCCAAGCATAGAAAAGGCTCAACTGGCCTATATCGCTTATTATTTGAGTTAAATATGAGTAATTTCAAAAACTATTTACATACCGAAAACAATGAAGGAGGATATAATGCATAAGAAAAATATTGTCATAACGATAATTGTTACCTTAATCGTTGGAGTAATTCTTTTATTAAGCAACATGACTGATAAAGTCATGGCTCCCGCCAGTTCTAAATATCAAGTATATTTACATGGTGAAAAAATTGGTGTAATTGATGATGAAGAAGAATTATATAATTTGATTGATAAAAGTCAGACAGCCATTAAAGATGAATACAATGTTACCAATGTTTACCCTCCAACCGATTTAAAAGTAATTGCTATGAACACTTATAGTAATACATCAGATAATATTAATGATGTCTATAATAAAATAGAAGAAGTTGATGATTTTACCATAAGAGGTTATGTAATTACCATTAAAGGAGAAGAAACAGAAATTACTATCAATGTTTTAGATAAACAAGTATTTAATGAAGCCCTAATCAATTTTGTTAATTCTTTCTTAGATGATGGTGTATATGAAGATTATATCAACAATACTCAAGATGAAATCGTAGATACTGGTTCTATTATTGAAAACATGTTTTTTGAAGAAGATATTACTATTAAAGAAGCGTATATCAGTGTCAATGATAAAATATATACAGATGTAAATGAACTTACCCAATATTTATTATTTGGGGAAGACCCTGATATGGAATATTATACAGTGAAACTTGGTGATACCATAGAATCTATCGCTGATGAATATGAACTTGGAACAAGTGATTTGCTTACAATTAATCCCGAACTGAAAAGTGAAGATGTTATTTTACGAGTTGGCGATACCTTAAACGTCACCTATATCAATCCCGTTTTAAACTTTGTTTATGATTTACATCGAGTATCGATTCAAGAAATTGCTTATGACATTGTGGAAGAAGAAGATAATACTGAGTATACAAGTTATGAAGAAGTAAAAACTCCCGGTCAAAAGGGTGAAGAACTTGTAACTGAAAAGTTTACAGTTACGAATGGTATTCAAGCTCAAGGTTCAGAAATTGTTAGTTCACAGACGATTAAAGAACCAGTAGACCAAGTGGTAGTTGTAGGAACAAAAAGACCATCTGGAGGATATCAACCGCCAATTTATCCACCACTTACAACCGGAACATGGGGTTGGCCAACGGCTAGACCATACGTTATTACCAGTTACTTTGCGTCTCGTTGGGGAACTCATCATGATGGTATTGATATTTCTGGTACCGGTCATGGCTCACCAATTTATGCGATTGGTTCTGGAACAGTAGTCTATGTTTATAATGGATGTCCTGCTCGAGGTAGTGGTCTTGGTGATACTTGTGGTGGTTCTCTTGGAAATTATGTTGTCATTGACCATGGTAATAACATGTATGGCTTATATGCCCATAATGCCTCTAACAATGTTTCAGTAGGTGCTTCTGTCAGTCGTGGCCAGGTTATAGCTTATATGGGAAGTAGTGGTAGAGCAACAGGAACTCACTTACACTTTGCTATTTCTTATGGCTATCCATATTCTTCCGGTTCTTATTTCGCCAATCCGATGGGACTATACTAATGAAAGTATGTATTCTAGCTAGTGGTTCAGGGGGAAATTCCACTTATATTGAAACAGATAATTACAAAATATTAATAGATATAGGAAAGAACCGGAAATATATTGTCGAAAAACTAGAAAGTATTGGCGTAAACCCAGAAGAAATAAATTATATCTTTATTAGTCACTTACACGATGACCATATATCAGCCTTAAAAACATTTTTAAAAAAATATCATCCAACAATTGTCATATCTAATGAAATGTTTAAGGAATTAGATGATATTCATAATTACGAACATGTTTTAATATATGAAGATGAAGTAATATTAAATAATTTACAAGTCCATTGCATTCATTCATCCCATGATGCCACTGATTCTAGAAACTTTATTTTTGAATCAAATGGACACTCTGTTGCATATGTAACCGATACTGGTTATGTAAATCACAAAAATTTTAAATATTTACAAAATAAAGAAATCTATTTATTTGAAAGCAATCATGATATAGAGCGCCTCCAACATGGTCCATATCCTGATTGGCTAAAAAAACGCGTATTATCAGACTATGGGCATTTATCCAATAATGCTTGTAGTCTATATTTAACCAAATTAATAGGGGCTAATACTAAAAAAATATATTTAATGCACTTATCAGAAAAAAATAATACCGAAGAACTAGCTTTAAATGAAATTAATCATATTTTTGATACTTACAATATTTCTTTTAGAGATATCAAATGTGCGAAACCAGATGAAGCAAGTGAAGTGATGGAAGTATGATTAAAATCATTTGTTTAGGAAAATTAAAAGAAAAGTATTTAGTAGATTTAGTTAGTGATTATGCAAGGAGAATTAATAAATATCACAAATTAGAATTGATTGAACTAAAAGATGAAGAAGATTTAGAGAGGGAAGCAAATAATATTTTAAAATATATTGGTAAAAATGATTATGTGATTACACTGGAAATAGAGGGAAAAGAGATGGATAGTATTTCTTTTTCAAAATTAATAGATGAGACCTTTATTACTCATAGTACCATTACATTTATTATTGGTTCCTCTACGGGATTAAGTGATAAAATAAAGATTAGAAGTAATTATAAATTATCATTCTCTAAATTTACTTTTCCTCATGGTTTATTTAGGGGAATACTTTTAGAACAAATATATCGTGCATTTAAGATAAATAACAATGAATTGTATCATAAATAGGGGGATAATAATGTTTGAAAAATTAAAAGATTATTCAATTAAGAATTTAAGAATTTGCTATTTAGGAGTTACATCAAGAGTAGGAAGATTTCCTGTTTTCTGTCGACCAATAGGCACTAAAAATATCATCATTGCAAAAGAAGTAACTGAAGAAAGCGTGCAAGCAATAAGAAATAGTAAAGTTTATTATGTATTTAAGGATGATGATAGATACTCATATGTACCTGGAAACATTATGGCTTATAAAATAATTAACTTATACGATTTTTTATTAGACAATGGCTATCAATTAAATAGTAGTAATTTAAGTTATAGTGAAATCTTAAGATTAGAAGATACTTTTAATAATATGATAGAAGTGGAACAAAAAAATAAAGAAACTGCTAAAGAAGAAAAAGAAGTGGAAGAACCCATATTAAGGGAATTGGTAAAATTAGGAAAACTTGCTAATGAGATAAATGCTGAAGAAGCAAGAACAAAAATAAAAAAAGAAATCGAACAATTAGGAACTTTTTATGTAACAGAATTATTTAAAATTAAAACAACTATAAAAGAAGAATTAATACTACCAAATCCCTTAGATAAACTAAAAATGGATTGTATAAGAAGAATAAGTGAAATGGAAAATGAAATAAGTCAAATGAAAGAAAATAATACTTTAGAAGCAGATTTACAAAAATTACAAAGAAGTTTGAGAAGTTAGAGGCAGAATATGATGCCTAATAATGGGAGGATATATGAATCTATATAATTTAAAAAATCTCTTAAGAGAAGATATTTTTGCTTATCGCATTCGTACTTCTTCTTTGCAAGAAGGAAAAGAAATATTAGTGGAAGCGATAAAAGATTTAGAAAATGGCAAAGTATCAGAGATAGCCAAAGATTTATTATATGATAAATATCGAATATTATTAACGCCCTATAATACAAAAGATTTGCTTCCTACTTTAAAAAATGATTTATTTATAGTAGATACAAATTTAAGCATTTTAAATAATATTTTAACTTCTACCATAAAAGCGTATCAAGCTTTGCAATTTCATAAATCTGTATCGCCAAACTTAATGATTTTTATCAAAAATAGATTATTAAAAGAAAAATTAAGCGATATTGATATCATTAAAACCATGGAATTTATTAAAATTCATAATTCGAAATGCCATATAAATAATTTCAAATCTTTATCAAGCAGTGATTTATATTTAGTTTTAAATATGATAAATAGTGGCTATGAAGAAATAAAAATAGAACCAATATATAGTGAAAAACTAGAAAATGCAATTAAAAGTACTATCAATGCGATTGAAAGCAATCCCATAAGTAATGTTGAGGATATTTTACACTTAGATAATTTAATATTCAAAGAACAAGAATATGTATTAAAAAGAGTTTTAAAATATTATCAAGATGAAATATATGCATTAATCACATTATTAAAAGATAAAGAAGCATATTTTAATATTTCTACTTTGCAATCAATTAAAGAAGAATACAAAGTTTTATATCAAAAATATATGTTTATAAGAAAAAAAATAGATGATATAGCATTAAATAAAAAAGAGATACAAAATATAAAATTAGATACTGAAGTACCAATAAAAGAAGAAAATATGAGTGGGGGGAGGGGTACACTTATATTATTCAACCAACAGTATAGATGCAACAAAATGTTACTTTGTTAAAGATATAGAAAATATGCGCGAAGAAGCCTATACCACTATCCTTGACATGATTGATACATTTAAAAGCGGAAACAATAAAGATACAAAATATCTATCTACAAACAGTAATTTTATAGAACTAAAAAATGACCAAATAAGAATTGTTTTAAAGCCACTTGGAAACAATAATTATTCAGTACAAGGTGCTTTTATTAAAAAAAGTGATAATGAACGAATGGCATATACAAATCTATTTAATCGTCCGACAGCTATAATAGACGAAGATTATTCAAGACAAGTAGAAGAATATTATACACAATATTTACAAGAAAATGGCAGAAAAGGGTCAAGATAAGTTAGAAAGAAGTAGTGATTTATGATTAATAATGATTGGGATGAAAAATTAAAGATTATTTGGGATAGTCCTGGATTTAAAAAGTTTTATCATGTTGTGGAAGAAGAGTATCGTCATCATACTGTCTTTCCACCCAAAGACTATATTTTTGAGGCACTTAAACTCACCAGTTACAAAGATACTAGAGTAGTAATTGTAGGTCAAGACCCATATCATGGTATAGGCGAAGCTCATGGACTATCTTTTTCTGTTCAAAAAGGTGTTGCTATTCCTCCATCACTACAAAATATTTATAAGGAATTATATGATGATTTAGGCATACCTCCAGCACACACGGGTGATTTAACCAATTGGGCAAAAGAAGGAGTATTAATGTTAAATGCTGTTTTAACAGTAATTAAAGATACCCCAGCTTCTCATAGAAAACTAGGTTGGGAACGTTTGACTGACTATATTATTAGACTTTTAAATGAAAAAGAAGAACCAGTCGTATTTATTTTATGGGGTAACTTTGCTAAAGAAAAAGCAAAATATATAACTAATCCCAAACATTTAATTTTAACTAGTCCTCATCCATCCCCATTCTCAGCACGTTATGGTTTCTTTGGCTCTAAACCATTTAGTAAAACCAATGAATTTTTAAGAAGAAATGGCTTAAAAGAAATTGATTGGAGAGTAGAAAAATAGACGACTTACATTTTAAAGTCGTCTATTATTTCATCATCCATATCTTTTCCATCAAAGAATAATTTTACTTTAAAGCCATGAATTTTAGCAATAATATTCGTAGGAAATTTTCTTACAATGGCATTTTCTTCACTAGTATTTTTATTATAATAGTTTTTCGCTGCTGTAAGTTTCTCATCTAATCTTTTTATTTGTTCTAATTCTTGATTGATTTCTTCATCATTATTTAATTTTAAATCATCAATCATTTTTAAAATCAAAGTATATCCTTCATTTAATTTCCTATCCATATCAAAATTAGATATATTAGCATCCTTTAACTTTTCATATTCTCGAAAATAATTTTTATTATTATCCATATGTGCTCTGATATGATTACTAACTCGCATTAAAGTATCATACTTAGTTCTTAAAGCCTCATCAATAATAACTTCTGCTTCATGTATTTTCGTCTTTAAATCATTTAAAGTATTAAAGGAAATCGCATAATAAATACCAATTAAACAAGCAATAATTAAAATAACTAAAAAAATTGATAACCACAACATATTCTTCACCATAAAAATTATAACAAGAATTTTCTTTTTTTTAAAGAGTTTTACAAGAAAAAACAAATATTTTACCTGATGTTAAGAAAAAGGGCAAGATTTCCATTCAAAATTGCTAGTAAAAAATCCGTATTTTGCTATAATGAATAAGAAAGGAAGAAAAAATATGAATATTGGAAACACAATTAGTGAACTTAGAAAGAAAAATCATTTAACTCAAGAAGAGTTAGCTGAAAAACTAAATGTAGCACGACAAACAATAAGCAAGTGGGAGTGTAATGAAACCTCACCAAGCCTAGAGGATGCATCCAAGCTAGCCAAAATTTTTAAAGTAAGTTTAGACGAATTAACTGGAAATAAAAATGTACTAGAAGAAAAAGTAAGTAATGTGGAACGCCTAGCCGGAATCATCATTAAAATATTAAAAATAATAGGAGTTTTAATTATCATCTACTTCATTTTCTTAGTAATAGGTATCTTTGTTTTTACTGCATTTCGAGAGAAAACCAGTGAAGAAGTAAGGGGAAGTATCACATGTACTTTAAATAATAAAACCGAAACTTATCAAGTAACAACGAAAGATAATAAATTAGAAGTAAGTGAAAATGTAAGAAAAATCGTTGATGTAAATTCTTATCATGATGGTAATGACATATTAGACGCCATCATAGACTACTACGAAGAAAATAATGGCACATGTAATTAAGAAA
>CALWAA010000011.1 GCA_944372725.1 uncultured Bacilli bacterium
AGTAGTAAAAAATATATACTGGATACAACACAAAGTATATGTACTTATAAAGATGGAACAGAGATAGAAAATTTAAATATTAGCTATGACAGTGAAACAAGTGGTTTAAGCATTAGTCCATATACTACTAAAGGAACAAAATGTACGTTGTATTTTAATGAGCAAGTATTTGTTAAAGATACGATATTAGCAAATTATCCAATAGTAAAAACAAGGACATTCCCATTAACAGCATCAAGTAAAGTAGAGGGAAATACTACAGGAGTAATTTATAAGTCAGCAGATAGTAATCAGTATGATAATGATGGCGAAGTATATTACTTTGCAGGCAATCCAACCGATAACTGGGTATCATGGGCAGGATTTTATTGGCGAATAATAAGAATTAATGGAAATGGAAGTATCAGAATGATATACCAAGGAACAAGTCCAAATACCACAGGAACAGGTACCCAATTACAAACCAGTGCATTTAATGATGATTATAATAGAAGTGAATATGTAGGATTAAAATACACAAGTGGACAACAACACGGACAAAATAGTAATAGTACCATTATGGGAGTACTCAATACATGGTATAATAGTCATCTAGCAAGTTATGCAGATGATATTGATACGAATGCAGGATTTTGTAGCGATAGGAATTTACAAAGTGGTAGTTGGAGTTCAACAGGAAGTCATAATTATGCAGCATATGGAAGATTAGTATCAAGTAGTAGTAATGTCAATCCAAGTTTTAAATGTAGTAATAGTAGTGATTTACTAAAAATACCGATAGGATTAATCACAGCAGATGAAGTAATCATGGCAGGATTACCATGGAGTGGAAGTACAACAAGTAATTATCTATATATAGGACAATATTACTGGACTATGTCTCCGTCTTACTATAACTCTTCCTATGCCTATCCTGCTAACGTGTTTCTTGTGTTTTTGAATGGTAGGCTCGACACCGACTACGGCCACGTGGATTGGGCCGGTGGTGGTGTGCGCCCAGCTATTAATTTACGTAGTGATGTAACAATTTCTGGTGGTGATGGTACTAGTTCAAATCCCTACACAATTTCTTAAAAATATGATATACTTCTTTTAGAAAGAAGTGATTGTTTATGGAACTTAATTTAGCAACTTTAAGTAATGAAGCAGTGAATTATGATGAAGATTTTAGTGTTGATGAAGAACTTTATAAAAGTGTAGGTATATTAGATTTAAAGAATTGTCATGTTGTTGGGTCTATTTTTCTTAATTCAGCTTCTATGTTAAATGTTAATCTTACAGTTACAGGAGTAATGGTTTTACCTGATAGTGTTACTACAGAGCCAATTGATTATCCTTTTACTTCTAAAATTGAGGAAGAATTTGATATAAATGATGAAAATTTCTTGGAATATTATCAAAAATCTCAAAATATACTTGATATTATGAAGATTTTGTGGGAAAATATTGTTCTGGAAGTACCCATGAGATTTACTGCGACTGAAGATGCACACCTATCTGGTGATGGTTGGAGTTTGGGTCTAGATAAAAATAAAGAAGAACAAATTGATCCGAGACTTGCTAAATTGAGTGAGCTTTTGGATAGGAAGGAGTGAAAACATGGCAGTTCCTTTTAGAAGAACAAGTAAAACTAAAAAAAGAATGCGTCGTACTCACTTAAAAAAAGAGGTTGGAGCATTAACAACATGTCCTAAATGTGGTGCAACTATTAGACCTCATCGTGCATGTACTAAGTGTGGTTACTATAAGAATGAAGAAGTAATCAAAGTTCAAGATAAAGATGCTGAATAGTTAGAGAAATCTAACTTTTTTCGTGCCTAAAATGGGCTAGTAAAGTTCTATAAAATATGATATACTTTATTTAACATAAAGGAGTAGTGTCTAAGATGAAGTATGATGATCTAGAAAAGACGAGAGATTTATTTGATATCCCAGATGAGGAAGTACCTAGTCCTATTGATGATATTGATAGTGAAGGGGTAAGTAAAGAAGAAATGGTTGATGATCTTACTTTTGGACTTAGTGGTGATGATGCAGTAGAACCACAAAGAGAAGAAGTAGGAGAAGAAAAACAAGAAAACTCTAAAGAAAAAAAGAAAAAAGAGAAGAAACCTAAGAAGAGTTTGAAAGAAAAATGGAGATCTTTATCTAAAAAGAAAAAAATTATTATTATCGTTTGTAGTGTTTTAGTTTTACTTCTTATTGTTGGACTTGTTTTATTCTTTGTATTAAGAGATAATGAAGAAGTAGTACCTGAACCTGAAGAGCCAGAAGTAATTGTTGAGAAGGATAATTATATTTATCGTGATGGAACGCTTGTATTTTTAAATAGTGATGATGAAGAAATTGGTACTTATGAGTGTACAAATAAATCAGAAGATTTGTGCTATGTTCCAACTTATAGTACTGAAGATAATTTTGATGGGGAACGAAATGTTTATGAAGATGAATCATTAATTGAAAGACCAAGTGCTATTTATCAAAATAATTATGTGTTTGTCTTTGATAATGAAAATGCAGAAGATGAAAATATTATTTTGTATAATATAGAGAGTCAAGAATCAGAAGGTAATTATAATTTAGTTAAAGGATTTAGTGATAGTGATTTTGTTATTGTAAGAAATGAAAATAATCGATATGGTGCTTTAGAATTTAGTAGTGATGGCATTAATGAAGTATTTGAATTTTCTTATGATTATTTAGGACAAATGAGTAGTGATGCTAATGTTGTTGTAAAGACGAATGACCGCTATTACATTTATGATGTTGAAGGAAAAAATTTAAGTCAAGGTTTACGTTATGAAGTCATGAGTTATAATGATAAATATATTGTTGTTGATAATAATGGCTATTATGTTTATAGTTATGATGGTGATTTGATATTTGATGATGCTTATGATTATATTGAACTTTTAAATGATTATGCCATTTTACTTGACCGTGATTTGCTTTATGTTCGTGATTATCAAAATAATCTATATAATGTCGAAGGGATTGATTTAGATTCTACTTATTATAATCCTTTAAATGTTTATAGTGAAGATAAGATTTATATTGAAACTAAACGAGCTTATGAAGTTGCGATTAATGAAGATACTATGGATATTACTTTTACACGTGATGGTAGAAAAAGAACGGAAACCATTGATTTACAAGATGGTAAAATGAGTGCAAAATATAAGTATATTAGTTATTTTGATGGGGTATTATATTTCTATCAAGATGAAGAAAAAAGTGATTTATTAGGTACTTATGATTGTTCTAATGCGAATTCAAGTGATTTAACGAATTGTACGATTGCTACTGATTCTTTCTATAGTGATAATGAAAGAGAAGAAAATAAGAGTGATAGTGTAGGTTGGATTCCAATATATAATAAACGTTATGTCTTTATTTTAGATACAATCGATTTAAATAATCCAACCATTGTCCTTTATGACTTGGAAGCTAAAAAGACACTTGCGCGATATGCATCAGTAGATACGGGGGCTTATACGGGTAAAAAGGAGGTTACTTTTATTGATACCGATGCTACTTATGTCATGGCTAAGAATAAGAGTAATGGTGATTATGGATTAATTAGAATTGGTGATAATGTTTCTGGTACAATAGCTTTTGATTATGCATCAATTGAAAAGATGGGTGATTATTATCAAGTTGGAACATCTACAAATACTTATCAATTATTTAGTAATGTAGGTACAGAAATTACTAAAGCTTATGGTTATCCAATTGTCGATTATATTAGTACCTATGTTAAAGTTTTAGATGATGATGTTTATTATGTTTATGATTTTCAAGGTAATCAACTTCGAAAAGAGGATGGGGGATATCGTTATGTAGATTTACAAAATACCTATTATGTTGTTGTTGATTCATCAAAACATCTTAATATTCATAAATATGGTGATACAGAATTTACATTAGATACTCCGGTTCCAATTGGTGATGTGAGTGATTATGCATCTGCTTATACTGTAAAAGAAGCAAATGGTGGTTTTGTTATAACAGTTACAAGTACTAATACGACTTATACTTATGATAGTAATGGAATTGTTCAAGTTAGTAGTTGAAATAAATTCAAAAGTTTGATAAAATACTTTTATTAAAAGCGATGAACAAGAGGAGTAAGATTTTTGTTCTTTCCTAGAGAGCTTATGGTTGGTGGAAATAAGTAAAGATAAAATCTGAAGGTAGCTTGCAAGCTGGCTTATAGCCCGTCTTTGGACGTTATCAAAATAAGAAAAATAAAAGGTGGTACCGTGAATTTTTATTCACCCTTTGGTGCTATCTTTTTTTATTGGAGTGATGCATATGTTAATTAATCTAGAGCATTTAGAAAAGAAAGATATTAACTCAAGAGTTCATAAGGTAAGAACAATTATAATGAATCGTGAGGGAAAAATTTATATTACGAATATGGATGATTCTTATAATCTTCCAGGTGGACGAGTGGAAACAAATGAGAATTTGGAAGATGCTTTAGTAAGAGAAATCAAAGAGGAATTGGGAATTCGAGTGTTTAAAAAGGAAATTCGGTATATTGGAAATATAACTTTTTGGCATAAGGATTTTCCGGGCGAAAAACAAAGTGTTAATCGTGAAAATGATGTAGATTTGTTTTGGGTAGTAAATCCAAAAGAAATAAAATTAGAACGAGTCCAACTTACTAATTATGAAAAGCATTATCATTTTCGTTTAATGAACTCTACTTTTCCAGAAATAGAAGATTTATTAAATAAAAAGAATGATAATCCATATAAGAGATTTACCGATGTTGAATTAAAAACATGTTTGGAAGAATTTGAAAAATATAGAAAAGAGGAACATTTATGTTAGATAAAAAATATGACCATGTAAAAGTGGAAGAAGGAAAATATGAAAAATGGAAGAATGCTGGTTATTTTGAATCAGTAGATAAAAGTAAGAAAGCGTTTTGTATTGTAATACCGCCACCTAATGTTACAGGGAAACTACATATTGGACATGCTTGGGATACGTCTATTCAAGATGTATTAATCCGCTACAAAAGAATGCAAGGATTTGATGCTTTGTGGGTTCCAGGAATGGACCATGCTGGTATTGCGACCCAAGCAAAAGTTGATAAAAAATTAAAAGATATGGGTATTAATCCAAGAGAGTTATCACGTGAAGAATGGCTCAAACATGCTTGGGCTTGGAAAGATGAATATGCCCTAAATATCCATAAACAATGGGCTAAATTAGGTCTTTCTCTAGCTTATTCAAAAGAGCGATTTACTTTGGATGAAGGTTTATCAAAAGCAGTTAGAAAAGTATTTGTGGATTTATATCATAAGGGGTTGATTTATCAAGGGGAGAAGATTATAAACTGGGACCCCGTTAGTATGACGGCTTTATCTAATGAAGAAGTTATTTATAAAGATATTCCAGGGGCTTTTTATCATTTGAAATATAAGTTAGTAGATAGTGATAAATATTTAGATGTTGCGACAACTCGTCCAGAAACTCTTTTTGGTGATACGGCTGTAGCAGTTAATCCGAGTGATGAACGTTATAAAGATTTAATTGGTAAAAAAGTTATTTTGCCAATTGTAGGTAGAGTTATTCCGATTATTGGTGATGAACATGCCGATATGTCTAAGGGAACTGGTTGTGTTAAAATTACTCCAGCTCATGACCCAAATGACTTTGAAGTAGGAAATCGTCATAATTTAGAGAGAATTGTTTGTATTAATCCAAATGGAACGATGAATGAAAATGCCGGTAGTTATGAAGGCTTAGACCGATTCCTTGCTCGGGAAAAATTGATTGGTGATTTAAAAGAACAAGGGTTATTACTAGAAGTCGAATCCATTACTCATAATGCGCCTTTTAGTGAGAGAAGCGGGGCTTTGATTGAACCATATTTATCAAAACAGTGGTTTGTTAAGATGCGTCCTCTAGCTGACCGTGTTCTTGAGGTACAAAAAGATAAAAATGAGAAAGTAAATTTTGTTCCTAAAAGATTTGAGAAAATTATGAACCATTGGATGGAAATCACTTATGATTGGTGTATTTCTAGACAGCTTTGGTGGGGGCATAGAATTCCGGCTTGGTATAAAGATGGGGAAGTCTATGTTGGTATGGAAGCACCAAAGGAAGATGGATGGATACAAGATGAAGATGTGCTTGATACATGGTTTTCTAGTGCACTATGGCCATTTTCTACTTTAGGTTGGCCGGATGATACCGAAGACTTAAAAAGATATTATCCGAATTCTGTTTTGGTTACTGGTTATGATATTATTCCTTTCTGGGTTAATCGGATGACTTTCCAAGGACTAGAATTTTTGGGAAAAAGACCTTTTGAATACTCTCTTATTCATGGTCTTATTCGGGATAAAGAAGGACGAAAGATGTCTAAGAGTTTAGGTAATGGTATCGACCCGATGGATATGATAGAAAGTTATGGGGCAGATGCACTACGCTATTATTTAACAACGGCTGTATCAAATGGGCTTGATATGAAATTTGATGAAGATGCGCTAAAATCAACTTGGAACTTTATCAATAAACTTTGGAATGCTTCAAGATTTGTTCTTATGAATATCGAAGATTTTGTTAGTGATGAAACTCAAGAAAATCTATCTTTAACAGATAAATGGATTTTAACGAAATATAATGAAACGATTAAAAATGTGACAAAATATATGGATAAGTTTGAACTTAATAATGCTGGTGTGGAAATATATAATTTTATCTATAATGATTTTTGTGATAATTATATTGAATTTGCTAAATTTAATATGGATGCCGATACAACTAAAAAAGTACTTATTAAAGTACTTAAAGGGATTTTAGGAATGCTTCATCCATTTATGCCATATGTTACAGATGAGATTTATAGTATGATACCGGGAGTAACAGAAAATATCATGATTAGTGCTTATCCAAAATTTAATAAAAAAGAAGTATTTATGAGTGATGCAACACAGGTAGAACATATGATAGAATTTATGAAGCTTTACCGGAAAACTTATCAAGAAAATCATATGAATAAATCTGTTCAAGTAAAATTTAATAATGATAGTGATTATGAGTTAATTAAAAAGATGCTTAAAATAGAAAATGTTACTTTAGATAATCTTAAAGTTAATGCTTATCCTGTACATTTTGGGGAGTATGATGTTACCATTTATTTTGAAAGTGTCATAACTGAAGAAGATAAGCTTAATTTAGAAAAGGAAATTCAAAGTTTAAAAGCATCTATTGCCAAAAGAAAAGGATTACTTGCAAATGAAAACTTTGTTAGTCGGGCTCCAAGTAATTTGGTAGAACAAGAACGAGTTAAACTTTTACAAGAAGAAGAAAAATTGCATAAGCTTGAAAATTAGCCTATGCAACTTTTTTCTTCTTTTTTAATTTGCGGATTTTTATTTGATATTTTAAATTGTATTTTTCGATTGTTTGTTTTTTCTTTAATAGTTTTTCTTCATTTTTTAAAAGAGAATAACGAAGTTTATTTATGTATAATAAATATTCTTCATCTAAAGATAATTCGGGATATTTGGATAAAATATTTTGCTCTAGAAAATTCAAATAAGAAAGATTTGTAACTGTTAAATTTAAGGCTTCCTCAAGAGAATCACTTCCTTTTTTTAGATGTTCTAATTCTGGTGGGGTGTAAGGTAGTGATTTATGTTTTAAAAGATAATCTAATAATTTGAAGTGGTTGTTTACGAATATTCCAGCGGTAAACAGGAAAAAGTAGCGATTACGGATAAAGGGGAGTAGGATAAGAGTGGGAAGTTCTAGGCTTTTACTGGCTTTTTTAAGTTTGATTTTGATTAATTCTTTTTCGATTTTTTCTACTTTTTCTTTACTTAAATTTTCTAGGTCTTCGGCTTTATTTATTAAATGCTCATTTAAATCAATTTGGTGTTCTAAATGTTGCTTTTTTAAGTTTTCCAGTAGTCCTTTAATTTCTTCTTCTGTAATATTTTCTTCTAAAAGTGCTTTTTCGCTTTCTAAATTTGCTATCTTTTTGGTTTCAATATTGTTTTGTAATTTTTTTAGTTTCAATTTCTTAATTAAAATTTCAGTTTTATCTTCCGGTTTTAAATTTAATGTTTTTATTTTTTCAATTTCTTTTAGCATATTTTCAATTCTAAGTAAAAGCTCATCATAGTTTTTATCTTCAAATTCTGGTTGTTTTTCTAATTTAGATTTTTCAAGTTCTAACTTTTTAATTTCGTTTTCAATTGGATATAAATTAATGCTTGTGAATTTTATATCTTCCGGCTTTTTTTCTTCTTGTTTTTCTTCTCTTTTTTCTTGTTTATTTTCCTGTTTTTCTTCTTTCAAACTCGTTTCATTTTTTTCTTCTGGGATTTCTTTTACTATTTCATTGGAATCCATCTTTTCTAGTATATATATATACTCTTTTATTTCTTCATTTGATTGTTTTATCTTTATTTCCTCTTTTTCTTTGACAAGAATAGGGGTAGGAATTATTAGAGGTGTTGTTTGGGTGGTAGTTTTTATTTCTTGATTTTTTAAATCATAGGTTTTATGGAAAGAATTTATGTTGATGGTTGGTGTTTCTTGATTTATTTTAGATTTAGGATTTTCTGATGGTATATTTATTTTTGTTGGTTCAGTAATTGTTTTCTTTTCTTCATAGAAGGGATAAGTAGGATTAGAAAATACTAAGTTAGAATTATTTTTCTTTTGATGCTCTAATGTTTCATTAGAGGGAAGAGTAGGTATTTTCTTAATTTCATTTAACATTAAAAGTTCATCTGTTCCTAATTTTTTGATTTTTTCTTCCAATAATTCTTTTGTTTCAATGTGTTTTTCTAAAATTTCTTTTTCTAGGATAGGAATTAATTTTTCTTCAAGATATTTTATTATTTCTTCCTCTTGTTTTGTTAATTCGTATTTTTTAATATTTTTTTCTTGGCAATAGAATATCAGGATTTCTTCTTTTAACATTTCTTTGGTTGGCTTAAAAATAGAATTTTGGATTAAGCTGTTTGAATTTTCATGGGGAATCTCTGTTATATTGTTTTTATTTTCTTTTTTATTTGGTTTTAATTCTTCTTTTCCTTTTTTTATGGTTGGTGTTTCTTCTTTAAATAATGAATAAATAAAGCCTATTATTAATATCATTATATATTTTAGCCATCTAAATAGCCATTTAAAAAAGCTTTTCAGTTTATTAAGTAGTTCTTTCATAAATATCACAATGTTCATTTTAACATAAATTTTATTAAATAACAAAAAAAGAAGAGTAATTATTATTTATTATTTGTTGTATCTTCTTCTAATTCTTCAAATAGTAATTTAATGGGAATTTCTAATTTTTTTGATATATGATATAACGTATTTAATGAGAAGGTTTGAAAGGAATTATTTTCAATATTGGATATAAAAGTGTCTGTAAAATTGCATTCACTTGCTAGTTTAGATTGGCTCCATCCTTTTAATTTTCTGTATTTTTTTATATTTTTTCCAACCCAAAAATAAATATAGTTGTCGTCATCTTTATTTATGTTTGCCATAGTTTTCCTCCTTATAAATATTATCAATCATTTCTTATTGTTTTGTTATATAACGAATAATGGTACAATTAATAGTTGTACTTTTTTGGAAAGTATGATACAATGTAAGCGTTTAAGGAGTGAGGTTATGAAAAATTATAATAATATTAAAAAGCTAAAATCAAATAGGGTGTATAGCTTAAATGAAATTATGGAAATTTGTAATGTTGAGGTAATGCCAAATTATTATAAAAAAATTAGTAACTGGAATAGTGAGAAAACTGCTATTGGAAAAAGATTAATTGAAGATAATAGAAAAGCAGTAAAAGTTGAAGAAGATATGAAAATAATGTTTGTTGAATTGTAAAAATAAAGGGAAGTGAAAGCTCATATGGCATTGATTAAATGTAGGGTGTGTGGTGCTATTAATAAAAAAGAGGCAAAATTTTGTGAAAATTGTGGAATAAAATTAAGCAAGAACAAAAGAAAAATTTTGTCGATTATTGTTTTGGTATTGATAATAATAGGTGCAATTATATTAAGAGTATATCTTGTAAATGAAAAAAGAAATGACAATAACCAAGAAAAGGAAAATAACCATATCGAAGAAAGTATGAAAGATACGTTAAGTAAAGATTTTTCCTATATTAGTACTTTGACTTGCTCTGCTTTAAATAATATAACAGGTATTAATGCAGAATATATTTTTGCAGACAATGAAATTTATGAATATAATCAAACAAAATTATATTCTAATAATGAAAATTGCAAATTTTATCAAAGCCTCGATTCGACTATTATAACTTATGAACTAAGTGGAAATGGAGTACAAACATTGGAAAGTTCTTATAGACAATTCGAAGATGGCTATACAAAGGCTTTTTCTTCTTACTATAAACAATATTTTGAGTCACTAGGAAATAACATTCTGTATTCACTTGGAATATCTGCATTAGCCGAGCCAATTGTTTCAATAGATAATCAACTTAAATTGTATGAAATTGAAAATAACACGATTTCTTATCAAGATATAGAATGCAATTTTGACGAAGACGAATATGTGATTTATGTTAGTGATGTTATCAAAACAAATAAAGCATTTTATAAAGTAAAAGGCTATAAAACAAATAAAGAAGAATGTGATAAGTATGTAGATGTAGTTTGTGTCTATGGATATAAGTTAGAAAAAGTCGAAGACTTAACTAAATATTATGATGATATAAAAATTGCAATGTATGGATATGCAGTAGATAAAAAAAACAATCTTTATCGTTATTAAGGAGTAGTAAAAAATATGAGAAAAACATTATTAATAACAATACCAATTGTATTAGCAATTATAATTATAGTTGCCTTTATTACACAAATCGTAGTAGATAATGCTAATGCTTGGAAAGTTGAAATTACAAATGATTATGTAAATGTTAGAAAAGACCATTCTGTTTATGAAACACAAATTGATAAAGTATATAAAGGAGATACCTACAAAGTTATTGAAATTTACTTAGATGACCCTAATTATGTTTGGTATAAAATAGAATTAGATGGTGGTTCTGAGGGATGGATAGCAAGTGGTAGAAATGAACCATACGTTAAAGAGATTAATAACCCAAATGCAAGTAGTGAAGAAGATTATTTTGTTGATTATAAAAAACCTATCTTAAGATTTTTTGAAGATACTTATAAGACTGAAAGTATTGATACTATTACATTAGACCATTTAGAAATTATTGAAGATTCTGAGTATGAAGTAACATATGAAGTCTATAAAGAAGAAGAACCAATAGATGTGCCTGGACCTCAATATTGGATACAGTATACAGTAGTTGATGCTTTTGATAATAAAACTGTTAAAGTACAACGAATTGAGTTTGAAATAACTCCCCCTGATGACAGAGTTTTAGATTTTTCTGAATTAGACTATCAATAAAGAAAGGAATAAAAAATGAAGAACATATTAGGTTACTTGAAGAAACATAAATGGATTTTTGTTGCTTTAGGAATACTTTTAGTTATTGGCTTAGTTTTAATATTCACTTTTGGTAATAAAATGGGTAATGAACAAAAAGTTATTGGAAATATTTCTTGTCCTGCTTTAAATGATGTTAAAACAATAATTCCTAAAAATGTGTGGAGTGATACAGCCCTAATAATTACTAATAATGGCGATTTATATACTTTTAATGAAAAAAAATATAGTGATGAAACAAATTGTAAACAAATTAATGACGATATAAAAGTGACAGGTTATCTAATTACAGATATGAGTGGCTTGTTAATATTTGGAACAGATGACAGTTATAAGTATAATAGTGATAATAATCAATTAACATTAGAAGAGAATATTGAAAAGTTTCCCGTTATTGCTGCTAATGGATGGTTTACAGATAATCCTTTTAGTTTAAAAGAAGATGGCATTATTTACCAATGGGATACTTATAATATAGCGACGGGTACCTTTAGTGGAGAAAAAGAATTTTTAAAGTTTGAAGACGAAAAAATTTTAGACTTTGGAATAACAAATGGTGAAATAAATTATGTTAAAACAGATAAATCATATTATACAAAAAAGCTTGTAAATGAGCAAGAATGCACAGAATATGCTGATATTGAGTGTAAATATGAGTTATATAAGGATAATTACCTGACTGAAAATTATGATAAAGTAGCGGGTATTATTGAAGGAAATGTAATATTTAAAAATGGCAATGTTGTTGATTATAATTTGAAAGAAGTGCATAAGTTAGATGAAAAAGCAGACATTAATGTAACATATAATAATGAAAAAGATGGAGAAAGTGAAGTAATTGAAGAAACACAAGAAAAACAAGAAGATAATAATACAACAAGTGATAAACCAAATAATAATACGACTAAACCGAATACCAACAATAGCAACCAAAATAATAATATAATTACTTATGAAATATATTTTAACACAAATGGTGGAAATAATATTAATCCTAAAATTTTAAATGAAAAGGAAATTGTAGGTTCTTTACCTATACCAACCAAAGAGGGGTACTTGTTTCAATATTGGGAATATGAAAATAATAAATATTATAATCAGATGGATATCATTTTAGAAAATGATATAACTTTAAATGCTGTATGGAAAAAAGATATATCATATGATGAAAGACTAAAAGCAAGAGAAAAATTTCGTGAAATTGTAGAAAAATACGGTTATGAAATAGACAAAGGTATACCAGGTCGCGCAATAAAAACTTTATGTAATGAACCAGGATATAAAGAATGCAATTGGTTAGATTTTACATTAGAAGATTCCTTTTTTGTAAGTGTAAATGGCTTATATCAAGATTATTGTTACTATAATTGGAATAAAGAAGCAATACAATGCTATATTACTCCTGATAAAGTAGACTATAGTTATATGACAATGCTTAAACGTTATGAAATAATGCTCTTTGAAGAAGTCGATAAAATATATAATGAGTATCTTTCTGCTGGTTATACAGTAGAGTATTTAGAGGCAATTAATTGGTCTCGTTCACTCTTTTTGCGCTAAAAAGTAAAACCTTAAAGTACTATATTGATTATTCATGAATAGTGATATGGCATTTTTTTCATGATATTTGTGTTATAATAAGTTAGGAGTGTGAGTAAAGTGGTCATAATTAAATGTAGTGAATGCGGTGCAGATATAAGCGATAAAGCAAAGGCTTGCCCTAAATGTGGATATAAAACACCTAATAAAGCAATACAAAAGATTAAAAAAACAGTTTTCAAATATTGGTACATATTAAT
>CALWAA010000012.1 GCA_944372725.1 uncultured Bacilli bacterium
GCTCAGCTGGTTAGAGCGCACGCCTGATAAGCGTGAGGTCGGAGGTTCAAGTCCCCCCAGTCCCACCATTTTTTTGGCCAGTTGGTGAAGCGGCTTAACACACTGCCCTTTCACGGCAGCATTCACGGGTTCGAATCCCGTACTGGTCACCATAAATTGTAAACAAGTCCATAAATATGGACTTTTTTTCATGCTAATTTTTAAGTAAAAATAAAAAAGCTTACCCATTTAAAATGAAGTAAGCATAATATTCATCAAAAGTAATATTGTGTTCATGTAAGTAAGTAGCAACTTCTACGCCTACATATCGCCAGTGCCAAGCTTCTTCGGCAAAACCGGTAAGTTCTTCTGTATCTTCTTCGTATCTTTGAATAAATCCATATTTATAAGCATTATTAACTAGCCATTCATGTGCAGGGGAGCCTTTGAAGTTAGAAGTTGTTGTATTTTCTTTACTAAAAATATCTAATGATAAGCCAGTTTGATGTTCAGAGTATCCTGGGCGAGCGGCAATACTATCGGCATAAGTAGTACCACGAGAGTCTTTATAAGAATCATAAACTTGTTGCTGTTCTGCATATGTTCGATAACTGGAGTTAATAATTAAATAAATCCCATTGTTATTAGCTTCGTTCCACATATCGATAAAGGCATCATAAACAACACTTCTAATTTGATGACCTTCACCATAATAATATTTATTATTAATATTAACTAAGTCAGTTGGTGAATAAGAAGAATCTAAATGATAATATTTATTTACAAGCATTAAAGTATCATCTTCTACATTGGTATCAAAATCCTTAGTATAATAATCATAATCTGTATTTGTATTAACGGTTGCTACCACAGTTCTAGCAGATGAGCCTTCGTTATCTTGATGATAAGCCATATAGCGGTCTAAGTAACTTTTAATAAAATAATCATCTTGCAACACTTGAATTAAAAATTCATCTTTTTCTGCTTCAGCCAAAGTAGTTACTTCTTCGTCAGTTAATTTTTCTTCTAATAGTTTTATTTCTTCTTCTGTATAACCTGCTTCTAAAAGTTTATATTCGTTTGTCTGTTTATATTGATAATCACGATAAACATTAACGCCAATGACAATCATTATAATAACAACTAAAACACCACCTAGTGCAAACCATACATTTTTCTTTAATTTTAATCTTGTTTTTTTCAAAAGTTATCACCCAATATTATTATACCCAATAATCTTTTATTTGACAAATTTATTTTTTCATTGTAATATGTAATTGTAAAGTATGAAGTAAAGGGTGAAAAGATGAAAAATAACAAATTAGTTTTAAGTTACTGCAAAAATTTTGAAAAAATTAATAATACTGATTTCTTAGAGGGGGATAATTTATCTTTACAATTAGTAAAAATATATAAAGATTATATTTTTAGTATTGATGTTACTAATGAAGAAGAATTAAATAATGCGATTGAGATTGACAAAATTATGGCTAGATATATTGATGATTACTTTTTTAGAAAAACTTTAAAACAAGAGTTATTACGTGTTAAAGTTAAAAAATGTGGGGATATTATCAAAACAATTGTGGAAAGTATCATTGCTATCTTTCACAAAGTGGAATTTGAAGATTCAAGAATTATTAGAATATCAAGATGGATTTAATAATAAACACAAACGTGTTTATTTTTCTTAGCTAATTTGTTATAATAAATGAAAGAAAATAAGAAAAAGAGTGATAATATGAATTTTTTAGATAAATTTAATATTCAAATCAATAATCAAGAATTATTAAATACAGCCTTAACTCATAGTAGTTATTCCAATGAACATGGCGGGTCTAACTATGAGCGTTTAGAGTTTTTAGGCGATGCTGTTTTACAGTTAATTACCAGTGAATATTTTTATAAAAAATATGACTTTCAAGAAGGAGAATTATCCAAGATAAGAGCTAGTTTTGTCTGTGAAGAAGCTCTAGCACAATATGCGAAAGATGTAGGTATAGATAAACATATTAAGGTAGGAAATGGCCAAAAAGGAAATATCAATGATACTATTATTGCTGATACATTTGAATCCGTTTTAGGAGCTATTTACTTGGACCAAGGATTTGAGGTTGCTAAATCATATGCCCTAAAAGTATTACAACCTTATGTTTTAGAACATCATGTTTTTTTAGGAGACTATAAATCACGTTTACAAGAGATGGTTCAAACCGATAAAAAATCATTAGAATATCGGCTTATTAGTGAATCTGGACCATCACATGACAAAACGTTTGTTTTTGAAGTCGTAATTGATGGCATTGTTTATGGCAAAGGAACGGGCAAAAGCAAAAAAGAAGCAGAACAACAAGCAGCATATGATGCTTTAAAGAAAGTAGCAAAATAGGTGATAGTATGTATTTAAAAAATATTAGAGCATATGGTTTTAAGTCTTTTGCTGATAAAATTGATTTAGAAATTAAAAAAGGAATTACTGCAATTGTCGGTCCAAATGGTTCGGGGAAAAGTAATATTGTTGATGCCGTTCGTTGGGTACTTGGAGAGCAATCAATCAAATCACTTCGCGGTACTGATACCATGAGTGATGTTATTTTCTCTGGTTCAAAGTCTAGAGCACCACAAACTAGAGCTTACGTCTCACTTGTTTTTGACAACACTGACCATTACTTAAATAGTGATTTTACCGAGATTGAAGTCAAAAGAGTTATTTATAATACTGGTGAGAATGAATACTTTTTAAATAGTAGCAAAGTAAGATTAAAAGATATTACTGACTTATTTTTAGATACAGGGGCTGGGAATGATTCTTTTAATATTATTTCTCAAGGAAGTGTCGCTGATATTATTTCTAGTAAACCGGAAGCAAGAAGAACGATATTTGAGGATGCTGCCGGTGTGTTAAAATACAAGAAAAGAAAAGAGATTAGTTTAAAAAAACTGGAAAAAACCAAAGAAAATATTTCTAAAATTAAATTGGTCATTGATGAATTAGAAAAAAGCGTGAAACCTTTAAAAAAACAAAGTGAAATTGCGAAAAAATATTTAAAGTTAAAAGAAGAATTAAAAAATATTGAAATAGCTTTAATTGCCAGTGATGTTTCCAAAATAAACATTGATTATAAAAAAGTAAAAGCGGAAGTCGTATCTTTAGAAAAAGAATTAGCTAAAATGACTTCAAGTGATGCGGAAGATTCCTCAAAATTAGAAAAATTAAAGCTAGAAAATTTGAAATTAGATGAAGATATTACTAAGAAAAACAATGAATTTTTAGATTTAACTGAAAATTTAGCTAGTCTAGAAGCAGAAAAATTAGTTACCATGGAACGGAAAAAATATAATGCTTCCCAAAATAACTTAGAAGAAGCAATGATTAAACTAAAAGAAGAAGAATTAGCTTTAAAAAAAGAATTAGCAACGGAAAAATTAAAATTAGATGATATTATTCATGATATTAAAGAAAAGTCCATTGAAAAAGATAAATCAGATAATGATTTAATTATGGAAAAAGTAAAAAAGAATAGTTTAACTTCCAAAATCAATGAACATGCAAAAGATATTATGATGTTAGAAAACAAAATAGAAATATTAAAAGATAATATTAATAATCATTCCAAACTTCCGAATGCAGTTAGAAGTGTACTTAATAATATGCGTTTAAGAGGAGTTCATAACACGATTGGCAATTTAATTGAAACAGAGAAAATGTTTGAAGAAGCCATTTCTACCTCACTTGGTGGAGCTTCTAACTTTTTAATAGTAGATGATGAAGCATCTAGCAAAGAATGCATCGAATTTTTAAAAGAAAATCGTTTAGGAAGAGCAACATTCTTTCCTTTAAATATCATAAAGCCAAGGGAAATACCTGAAAGTGAATTAGCCAAAATAAAAGATATTCCGGGATTAGTAGATATTGCTAGCAATCTAATCAAATATGATAAAGAATATGATAATATTATGAAAAACCAATTAGGCAATGTTTTAGTAGTAAATAATATTGATTCTTTAAATAAAATTGGTAAAATACTCGATTATCGCTATAAAATTGTATCTTTAGATGGTGAAGTATTATATGTAGGTGGTTCTATTACAGGTGGGGCAAGTAAAAGTAATCATTCTTTAAATGAAAAATTAGAATTAAATGAATTAGAAGAAAAATTAGAATTAACCAAAATAGAGTTGGAAAACTTAAATGATGAATATAAAAAATTTAATGAAAACTTTAATGCGTTAGAACAAAAAAATAATGATTTATCTAAAAATTTAATTAATTTAAATGAAATTTTAAATACGAGAACTAATAAAGTAAGAACACTTGAAGATAATTTAGCCAAAAAAGAACTAGAAATTAGAGGAAATGAAGAAATTGGAACTAATAAACTCGACCAAAAACTAGTAAGTATTTTAGAAGAAGCTAGCAATGTTTCAAGTAAAAAAGATATGGCAAATATGGAATTAACAAAATTAAAGAAACAAAAATCAGATTTAAGCCTTATAATTAATGAAATAGAAGCCAAAAATCACAAAGCCAATGCTGAATATAATCGCATTCAAAATTCTTTAAAAGAAAAAGAAGTAACTTTAGGAAAATATGATGTAAAATTAGATAATTTATTATTAAATTTATCAGAAAATTACTCTATTACTTTTGAATATGCAACTGCAAATTATGAATTAGATATGGAAGAAAGTGTTGCAAGAGGCAAAGTAGATACTTTAAAAAAAGAGATTAGTAGTTTGGGTGAAGTAAATACTGGTTCTATTGCAGAATTTGAACGCGTAAATGAAAGATATGAATTTTTATTAAAACAAAGTAAAGATTTAGAAGATTCTAGTTTTGAATTAAATAATATTATTACTGAGATGGATAAGATTATGACTGAAAAATTCAAAACAACATTTGATGCCATCAGTAAAGAGTTTAATCATGTTTTCCGAGCTTTATTTAAAGGTGGAAGGGGAACTTTAAGACTTACTGACCCAAATGATTTATTAAATACGGGTATTGAAATCGAAGCAGAACCTCCTGGAAAAAAACTAAATTCGATTGGACTATTATCAGGTGGTGAAAAAACTTTAACTGCTATTGCAGTATTGTTTGCTATTTTAAATGTAAAGCCAAGTCCATTTTGTATTTTAGATGAAGTAGAAGCTGCCTTAGATGAAGCAAATGTTGATACGTTTGGAAAATACTTGCAAGAACGTAAAAATATAAGTCAATTTATTTTAATTACGCATAAAAAAAGAACGATGGAATATGCTGATGTATTATATGGCATAACAATGCAAGAATCAGGCGTAAGTAAAATAGTTAGTGTTGACTTAGAAGAGGTCAAATAAAAAACAGATTTGCTCTGTTTTTTTAAATTTCTCGATATTTTTCAGCGTTTTTAAAAGGATTTTTAGGGTCAATATGGTCAATAAATAAAATGCCATTTAAATGGTCAATTTCGTGTTGAAAAGCAATAGCAATGTCTTCTCTAACGCGTATTTTAAAAGGGTTACCATCCATATCTTGGGCTTCTACTGTAATTCTAGCATATCTAGGTACAATTCCTTCTACTTCTCTATTAATGCTTAAACAACCTTCACCTTCACCAACATAAATCATCTCTTCACTATGACTAATAATTTTGGGATTGATGATAATATAATCTTTAAATTCGCCATCTTCTAATTCTTCTACTATTACAAAAATTCTTTTCGGAATTCCTGTTTGAACATAAGCAAGACCCATACCAGCTCGGAGATTATATTTTTCTTCATATTCAGGAATTTGACTCATTTTTAAATAAGTAAGCATATCTTGAATGTGCTCTTTATCTTCTTTAGATAAAGGAAAAATTACTTCCTTGCTTTTTTCTCTTAATTTTTTATCTACTTCATCTAAAATAGTGATATTCGGTAACTTCATAAAATCCACCCCTTAAGTGGCTATATTTTACCATAAATTTCGACATTTGTAAAATAAAAAAAGGAAGAAAAATCTTCCTAATTATTATTGCCCCAGCTCCATCCAGCGCCAATGATAATAACAAGTAAAATAAATAGGACAATCCAAATAGCAGCGCCTATGCCATAGCCACTAGTATAACCGGCATATCCGGTATTACAACAAGGTTGGTATCCGCCATAGCCACCACCATAGTAGCCATTATTTCCATAATAATACATATTTATACCTCCTTTATGTATCTATTATAGTTTACTCATTTAGGCATCATTTTGACATTAAAAATATGAACTTTCTAAAATTTCTTTAAAATAATTCTTTTATATGATAAACTATTAATAGGGTGTTTATAGTGAAGAAACTACTAAGTAAAATGGACCTTTGGTTACTTTTAATCATGATTATATATAGTATTGTGGGTTTAATAATGATATTTTCTTCTTCAAGTGTATCAACAGTACTTAGATATAATGTACCACAATACCATTTTTTTGTTAGACAAGCAATTTTCTTGGTTGCCAGTTTTATTATTGGCTTTTTAATCGTTATTCGCTTTCCTACAAGTAAATATAAGTATATAACGCCTTTTGCTATCGTTGGTATTATCGTTGCCTTAATTGGTTTATTTGCCTATGGTAGAATTACTAATAATGCACAAAGTTGGTATGATTTAGGTCCTTTTGCACTGCAACCTAGTGAATTTGCCAAATCTATTATTATTGTTTTTTTAGCAGTAGCTTATAGTCGATTAGAAAAAAAGAAGAATGGTAATATTTATACTTTCTTAGTTCCTGTTGCAATTTGTTTATTAGTCGCTGTTTTAATTGCGATGCAACCAGATTTAGGAACAGCTTTAATTATATGTGGAATTGTCTTCTTTGTATTTATAAGTATTCCCTATGTTAAAGAAAATATTGTAAAAGTATTGAAAATTGGGGCAGTGTGTTTAGTGATTGCTGCTATAGCGCTTCTTTATAGTGGTGCTGAAATTTTAAACTCAAGACAACTTCAAAGATTTGAATTTCGCAATCCTTGTGAACGCTATCAAGAAAACACTGGCTATCAAGTATGTAATGGTTTTATCGCCATTCATAATGGTGGCTTATTCGGTGTAGGTCTAGGAAATAGTAGCCAAAAATATTTATATTTACCTGAAAGTCACACCGATTTTATCTTTCCAATTATTGTGGAAGAATTAGGTTTATTAGTAGGAATTTTACTTATCATAGGGTATATGATCATGTTATGGCGAATACTTCGAATTGCAAGACAAGCCGAAAATTTAAGATTAAGTATTCTTGCTTATGGTGTCTTCTTATATTTGTTATTCCATATTTTGATCAATTTACTAGGAATACTAGCTTTAATCCCTCTAACTGGTGTTCCACTTCCATTCTTAAGTTATGGTGGTTCATTTACCATCAATGTTGTTATTATGCTATTTGTAGTTCAAAGGATAAATATTGAAAATAAAACAATAAAGGCCAAAAGAGAAATGGCAAGTATAACAGGATGATAAAATAAAACTTCACTCCTAAATAAAGTGAAGTTTTCAATTGCAAATAAAATCAAAAAGGAATAAAACTTAGATAGAAAATTGTTTTAGATTTCTAATAGTCGGAGCTTCATCTAACACATTTATTTCTTGTAAATCAAAACTTAATTGATAATAATTTTCTTTATTAGTATTTGGATTAGAAGTATAAATATAAAAATAGCTATTATCATATCCATAAACTTTTTCAATCCAGTTAATAGGTATAGCAGATTCTAAATTTAAGCCTGTATCTAAATCATAACCATAGAATAAACCAGTAGAATCATATATATACAAATAATTTTTTACCCAAAGTTGGTTAAAATTTGATCCATGAATATCTAAACAGAATTCTTTCTCGTATTCATTATTTGATAAATCTTTATAAACACAATAATCTATTATTTCAACTGAATCAACGTTTTCTGTTGAAATAACCAAATCTCGATAAAAAGATCTTATATTTTCCTTAATAGCTGTATAATCTAATTCATTATCTTTTTCCTTAGGAGAAAATAGTTGGAATCCTAAAATAACTAAAGCGAGAGTAAATACAACGATTAAACTAATAATTACAATTTTTTTCATATATAGCTTCCTTTCTGCAAGTAGTATATCATTTAATGATAATAATGTAAAATAATATCAAATAGTATTTTTCTATTTACAAATTACGTTTACATATTATAATAATGTTATAAATTTATAAAAGGAGAGAAGAATGAAAAAATTAATATTTATGTGCACAATAATGCTACTTTTAACTGGATGTAGCGAAGAAGATTTATATGCGGATTATGAACACTATGATTTAAAAGGTAAAGAGGTTCAATATTATGAATGTTTAGATAATGAGCATATAAAAAAAACTTATGCTATAGCAGATATTACACCTGAGGAATATGAATCACACTTAAGAGGATTATTTTATCAAGTAGGAGAAGATGATTATATTTTATTAGACAAAATAGACTTATATTATTATGATGAAGGGAATAGTAGGACATATAACACTATGTATGATAATAAATTATACGTTCTTGGTGAACCTGAAAGCAAAGATATCTATGGAGATGTTATAGTATATATTTTAAATAGAGAAGAATTTACAATAAAAGAAATAGATTTTCAATATCCTACGCTTCCTGAGGGAAAAGATCTAGCATTTTTAAGATTTAAAAATATAGACTATAATTTTATATACCTCTATAATTATTCTATGGGAGATGACGCTTATATTAAGTGCTCTTTAGAAGATTATACTTGTGTGTATGTTGAAGACTAAGAATTTATGATTTAATTCTTAGTCTTTTATAAAGTTCATAGATATTCTTTTATTTGCAATATTAAAAAACTATGGTAAAATAAAAACAAGAGATGATTAAAATGGAAAGAAAAATAAATAAAGTTGCTATTTATAAAAACGATAATGAAAAAAGTATAGAAGTAGAAGAAAAATTAATAAAAGAACTAGAAAAGCTAGGACTAGAAGTAGTGAATGAAAACTATGATTTAGCAATCTCTATTGGTGGAGATGGTACATTTCTAAAAATGGTAAACAAGGCGAATTTTAATAAAAATATTTATTATGTTGGTATTAATACTGGAACGCTTGGTTTTTTACAAGAATTAACTACTGAGGATTATAAAGCATTCCTTGAAGATATCATAAATAATATTCTTACCATTGAAGAAATTGCACTAGAAGAAATAAATGTAATTACTAAAAATAGTACTTACCATTATTTAGCTTTAAATGAAGTAGTAGTAAGAAGAAAAAATTTAAAAGTATTGGAAAGTAAAATTAAAGTAGATGATGTATTTTTAGAAGATTATGCTGGTGACGGGTTGCTTATTAGTACAAATGTAGGAAGTACAGCTTATAACATGAGTTTAAATGGAAGCATTATTGACAAAAGCATTACTGCTTTAGCCTTAACTCCAATTGCCCCTTTAAGAAGTAAAATGTACAAAAGCTTAACCAATTCAATTATTTTATCTAAAGAAAGAATCATCGAATTAGAACAAACAACACCAAATCTAATATTAACAATAGATGGTATAAATCAAGAAATAGAGGATGTTATAAAAATCCAAATAAAAATAAGTGAACATAAAATAAAATGTCTAAAAACGAATCATAATAACTTCATAAAAATAGTTCATGATAAATTAATTGGAAACTAAAAAAGTCATAAGTAAAATTATGGCTTTTTTCGTGGATAAGGTTTTCTTTCATCAGTTAATTCAAGAAGATAATCAACACTAGTATCATAATATATAGCCAACTTAATTAAACTATCTTTATCGATACTAATCTCATCATTTTCATATCTTGAATATGTTTGTTGACTAACATTTAATAGTTTAGCAATATCAGATTGTTTCAGATCCCTATCTTCTCTTATATCTCTTAATCGTTCCATATAACCACCAATTGAATTTTACAATATTCGTAAAAAGCGTATTGACTTATACGCAAAATACGCGTATACTAATATTAAGATACGCGCTTTAAGTGTATAAAATGTTTAGAGATAAGTAAATGAAGTAAAGCTTCATGAAGGGAAGAAGAACATGAATTTTGAGTTATTGAAGAAGAGCCATTTAAAAAGAAATATTATGATTGGAATAGTAGCAGTACTAATAATAAGTGCAGTAATATTAAACCCTACCAGAGCAAAGTATCGAGTAACTAAAAGTATTCCTTTAGTTAATGGAACGATAAATTATTCGTTACCAGATTTTAATGTAATAGGGTTATATATCAATGGAGAGGAAGCAACAGAACTAGATAGTAGTAAATCATATACATTAGATACTACACAAAGTAGTTGTACATATAAGGACGGAAGTACAATAAATAATTTGAATATTAGCTATGATAGTGATACAGGAGAATTACAAATTAGTCCATTTACAACAAAAGGAACAAAATGTACATTGTATTTTGAAGAGAGGGTATCCGTCAGTGATACATTATTAGCAAACTATCCAACATTATTAACAAGAGATGATTTTAGCACAACAGTTACAAATACAACAACTGGAACCATTTATTATGAAGATACCAGTAAAGGAAGAACATATTATTTTGCAGGGAATCCAACTGATAACTGGGTAAGATGGGCAGGCTTTTATTGGCGAATTATCAGAATCAATGAGGATGGAACAATCCGAATGATATATCAGGGAACCAGTGCTAATGCAACAGGAACAGGAACCCAATTAGCAAGTGCAAGTACATTTAATAGTTCACATAATAATAATGCTTATGTAGGATTTAAGTATACCAGTGGACAAGTCCATGGAATAGGGACAAACAGTACGATCTTAACAGCATTAAATAATTGGTTTAATACAAGTGGAATAGCGGCAAACTATGCAAATGATCTAGACGGAAATGCTGGATTCTGCAATGATAGACAGCCAAGCACAAGTACATCTACAAGTAATGGTTCAGGAGGAACCGGAACAACTACAACGTATTATGGTGCATTTATTAGATTATTTAATGGATGGAATACAAATAATGCCTTGCCAAGTTTTGAATGTGCCAATAGTAGCGACTTATTTACCACAAGTGGAAGTAGCCAAGGAAACAGAGCGTTAACTAATCCAATTGGATTAATTACAGCCGATGAAGTTGTCTATGCTGGCGGAATAATAGAAGCAAATAATCAAAGTTATTATTTATTCACAGGTCAAAATTATTGGACCATGTCTCCGTGTGAATTCAGCGGTGGTGATTTTTCTATGTTCTATGTGTCTTCCGGAATGCTTACTTGGGGTGGCGGAACGTATAGTGTCCGACCAGTTATAAATTTACGTGCTGATGTAACCATTCAATCAGGTGATGGCACCTCTTCCAATCCATATGTCGTTTCCTAATACAACTCTTTTCTTATTGCTTTCACACATAAAATAACAATAATAAATATATCAATAATCTCCGCTATAACTAGAGAATACATGCCAATATGACATAGTGATAAAATAGCCATAGATACTAATTTTGTAATAACAGCTACCATGGTAATAAACATGGTAGTTTTTGCTTTGCCAATCGCTTGTAATACGCTTTGAAGTGGTCCCTCTAGGTAAAATAAAACAAAGAATGGGGCTAATATTTCGATATATTCACTACCTTTTGTTGTATTATACAAAGTAGATAATAATGGTTCTCTAAAGAGGTAAATGAATGTTGAAAAAATAAGCCCAACAATAAAAGATAAAATCATCGCTTGTTTTAGTCTTCTTTTTACCATTGCATAATTTTTATGATAAAAAAATCTTGAAATTTCCGGAAGTAAACTAGATGATATTGCTGCAATAAAAAAAGAGGGCATAGATAAAAGAGAGATGGTATAAGCATTATAAGCCCCATATTCATTTAAGATAAAATCCATGGAATATCCGGCAAAAAGAAGGATATTCGTAAGGATAATTGGTTCAAAAAAGAAGCCAATATTGCCAACTAATCTACCCGATACAGTAGGAACAGATATACTAAGTATTTCCTTAGCAGTCTTCATATCTGGTTTTAAATCATTTTTAGTAATTTTAAATTTCTTAGGTAAGAAAAATAAAAAAGTAAAAATACTTGCTAGTTCTGATGCAATACTAATTAAAATAAGCCCCATAACAGAATAAACAATGCCTTTATTTACAAGGGTGGGAATAATTAAAAAGATTAAGGCCATTCTAACAATTTGTTCAATGATATTAGAAATAGTATGAGGTGCCATTTTTTGCTTCCCATAAAAATATCCCTTTAAAATACTCGAAATAGATACAAAAGGGAAAGTAAGAGCCATAGCCATTAATAAAACACTACATCTCATATCATTTAAAAGAGTACCAGCAATAAAATCTTTGGTGAAAAAGATGATTATGATAACTGCTATATTTAAAATTAAAGTGATGATAGTAGCACTGGATAGTATTTTAATACTTTTGGTTTTATTTTCGCTAATTAACTTAGATATAACCACTGGTAATGAAAGGGTAGCAATTGTAAGTAATAAAGAATAGGTTGGCATAACCAAAGAATAAAGATTAATTGCATCACTTCCAACCATTCTCGTATAGATAATACGGATGGTAAATCCTAAAAGTTTAGTAATAAGACCTCCAATCATCAAAATAAATGTTGCTTGCAAAAATTTGTTCTTCAAATGCTACTCCCCCTTTTAAAATTAGTTTATTTAGTATATAATTAAATATATGAAATTAATTTTTTATTTAGTAGAGCTTATCAAGAGAAAGAAGGTGTGATGAATGGATGAAAAACAAAATATAATGACCAATCTTTTTGAAGGTAAGGAAATTAGAAGTATATGGGACTCAGAAAAAGAAGAATATTACTTCAGTGTTGTAGATGTGATTCATGCTTTAACTGAATCAACTCGTCCTCGTAAATACTGGAGCGACTTAAAAAACCAGTTAAAAAAAGAGGGAAGTGAGTTGTCCGAAAAAATCGGACAACTAAAATTAAAAGCTCAAGATGGAAAATACTATAATACAGATGTCTTGGATACCAAAGGAATATTTCGATTAGTCGAATCTATTCCTAGTCCTAAAGCAGAACCATTTAAAGTATGGTTAGCTAATCTTGGTAGCGAAAGAATAGATGAAGTTTTTAATCCGGAAATCGCCATTAGTAGAGCTATCTTGTATTATAAGAATAAAGGATATGATAATAACTGGATTAAAATGCGACTTACTGGTATTGTTGACCGTTTTAAATTAACCGATGCTTGGAAAGAAAATGGAATTAATACACCTTT
>CALWAA010000013.1 GCA_944372725.1 uncultured Bacilli bacterium
AATTTTTTTGATATGGCAGGAAATTATAATAAAACTGCCGAATTTTATCTATTGACTTTTACCAGATGTTCTTTAAAACATTATAACAAAAGAAAAAAGAGATGTAAATTCTCTTTTAAAACAAAAATAAATTTAAACCTGTTTCATCATCTAAGAAGCGTTCTACTTCCCCATCTATAATAGTAATCACCATCTCACATGTTGCACTTACCACAGCTTCATTTAAATGCCCACCAAAGACTTCACCGGAATCATTACCAGCACTCATATGAATATGAGTATAAAACTCATGGTTCATCGTATTAATTGTTCCGGTTAAAGAAACAATTTCAAAATCACCAACAAAGTGATTCTTATAGTATTTTTTCTCATCAACCTTATAAACACCAACTGTAAAATCATTTGTTTCTCCCAAAGCACTAACATGAGCAAACTTAATGTTTTCTTTTAAAGCAAGTTCTTTAATTTGCGCAAGTATCTCTTCTCCTCTATCAATTCTTGCTACAATCGTATTATTAAAACGTCTATATTCCATAACAATCCTCCTCCTAAATTATAACATAAAATAATTAATAAAATAAATCAATATTAGCTTTTCTAGCTTGTTTTAATTGTTCCCATCTAGGAATATGATACACTTTATTATTTTTAACAAAATTAGCACCAGTTTGTTTAAAAGTAAAAGAAACATGATACTTCATACATTCATCCCTCATTTTTAAAATCCAATCATAATTACATATTCTAGCATTATCCCCAGACTCTCCACCACAAGTAACATGTTCTATCAATCCAGTTTCTAAATACTTTTCCATGTGAATTTCCTCTAACATTGGTTCACATATAATCTCCTTATGTTTGATAGGCAAAGAAAGCAAAATAGGAATTCTCTCCTCCGCCATCTTTTCATTTTCACAAGTAACACATATGGTAACATTAAGATATCCTAAACCCCAATCATCTGGTAAAGAAACAGAAAATCTTTCAATTCTCTTTGTAATAATATAAAAATTTAAATCACTACGTTCTTTAATCATTTGCCAAACTTCTTTACGCCACAAATCTGCTTCTTGAATAAAAAAATCAGAAGTCATACAAACATAAACAAGATTATCTTTTACTACATAAGTTCCATCCCGATGTTTTTTAATAATCATGTCAAACGTTTTTGTTTTTCTAACGACATTACTATCTAAATCATATTTCGCATCTCTCCGAAACATATAACAATGAAGACACCCCGGACTTTTTTTATGACAACCATGCCATGGATTCCAAATCATTTTTGAAGCTCCTCTACTAATTTTTTAGGAATACTTCTAGCACTACGCACTGCTTTAACACCATATTCCTTTAACTTACGAATAGAAAATTCATCCTCATCATATTTTTTTAATAGTTTTAATTTCATCGAAAAAGTATGATTTACACCAGGTATATTAGCTTCAATTACTTTACACTCAAAAAGAATTGCTTGATAAGGTTTCGTTAAATAAATATAAACAAAATCTCCCTCCATCGCTTTTATATCTTGATGCCACGTAATTACATCACTCATAGAAAAAGCTTGAATTACATCATAATATTTAGGGTTAGCAGGAATAATCCAAGAACCAGATAGATTAGCTAGTTCATAACTAATATCCACCATTTCCATGACTTCTTCATCGGTTAAAGTATCATCTAAAGTAACTGAAACCCAAGCTTTTTTATTCATATGATAAGCCGGATAAACCCCATCATGATTAATATAATCTAATACTTTATCATCCAACTTAAGATTGATGATTTCTATTTCTCCAGTTAAATTGTGAATAATCTTACTTTTATCCACATTTAAGATAATCCCAAACCATTTATTACTCCTACTATTTCTAAATATTCCATACCCAGGATACTTATCCCATAAAAATTCCGGATAAACCTTATATTTTTCTATAATGAAATTGGCCATACGATTAGCTTGATGATAAATAAAATAGTTTGCATCTAATACATTCCTAGCAATATCTTTTAATAGCAAAATATACTCTTCTCTTACTTGATAAGCAAAGCCTGTTAAATCAGAAATTCTAAAATTAGTATATTCCAAATTAGTTTTTAAATCATATACCTTTCCTGAAACATTACCATCTAAATCAATCGTAATATCTTCCCGAAAAGATTTCATAAATTCTTTAGAAAAATGATAAATAGTATTCTCCTGTATAAATCCATAAGAAACTAACTTTTGATAATTAATTTTTCCTCTTTTAAATATTTCTCTTTCTATATCCATCCAAACACCATCCAAAAAGAAAATCTATTGTTACCAATAAATTATCTCTTTTATTCACACTTATAATCTTGAAGCTCTAAAACTTCTTTTAATTCTCCATAAGTTATTTCTTGATTCATTTGAATACCAAGAAAACTATTTGCACTATCTTTCGTAACTAATCTAATCTTTCCATCCACAATCGATACATCCATATAAGGCTTACTAGTCTTAATATTATTAGCAATCACCGGAAGTTGTGTTTGATACTCACTCGGAAATTCCATATCAACAATAAATTCCATATCTGATACCTTATTTTCTTTTATCTTAATTTCTAAAGTAGAATAAGACTTAATATCATCTTCTATATTACTAGCTGTACATACTAATTCTTGAGTATTTCCACAACCAGTTAAAAAAATGAGCATCAATAATAAAACTAAAAATCTTTTCTTCATAACCCACCTACTCTAATTCACTCATAATGGTATCTTTATCTACAGCCCCAACTAAAGTAGCAATTTCTTTTCCATCTTTAAAAATCATAATAGTTGGTGTTGCATCAGTTGGATAATCATCTCTTACTTCTTTCGTATCTTTTGCATCTACATTTAAAGTCGCCACTTTTACATCTTTATTGGTTTTAGCAATATCAACTAAAGTTGTAAGCATAGCTACACAAGGTGGACAAGAATTAGATGAAAACTCTAAAATAACTGGCTTATCTGAATTTAAAATTTCTTCTTCAAAATTATCATCCGTTATTTTTACAACCCCAACACTAACGGACTCTTCTTCTACTTCTTCTTTATTAGTACTATTTGTACTAAAATAATAAACCCCAGCAATAACTCCTATCACAACAATAAATAGGACAATTTCTATAATTAATTTAACTTTCTTATTCATAAATATTTCCTCCTAACTAAATAAACCCATAATTCCCATAATAAGTTTATATATACCAAAAATAACTAAAATACTACCTGATATTTTATTAATAATATTATAATGCTTTTTAATAAAATCAAAAGTCCTCTTCATCTTTTCTAAAAAGATAGTAGTTACAATAAAAGGAATAGCAAGCCCTAAAGAATAAAGTAACAATAAAATAGCTCCCTGTAAAACACTACCCGTTGTACTAGCAAGAATAAGTGCTGAAGACAAAAAGGCTCCTACACAAGGTGTCCAAGTAACAGAAAAAATAGCTCCAAAGAAAAGTGATGTAATGAAATTTAAATTTTTCTTCTCACTATCTATTCCTTTTGTTTTATTAAATAATTTAATTAGTAATAATCCCATATAATTAAGACCAATAACAATTAAAAATAAACCAAATAAAATATTAAAATAATCAACATATTCATGAATAAACTTTCCAAATGTACCTGCAAAGACACCAAGTAAAATAAAAATAATACTAAATCCACTAACAAATCCCAAAGCATTGAAAATAGCTTTTTTACTACTCTTACTATCTGTTGCAAAATAAGATATATAAATAGGTATCACTGGTAATACACACGGTGATACAAAGGAAGCAATTCCCTCAATAAACGTAATTAAATATTGCATAATCCCTCCCAATTAATTATAACACATTTTATTAATCTTATCATAATAATTAAAACTCATTTCCCCGTTTTATAGTAAAAAATGAAAAAAGTAGCACAATATTTCATGTTCTACTTTCCAATTATCATTTACAAAAATTATCGATATAATCTCTATCATACTTCCCATTTTTAATTACTGTAAAAGTTTCATTATCTTTATCTACATTACACCTTACCACATCATAAAATAATGTATCATAATAAATTACATTCTCTCCTGTAACTTTAACTAATGAAAATCTAGGTGCTTGATGGATATTAACAACACCTATATAATCTATTGTCATTAATACCAAAATAAACACTAAAAAATAACTAAAATTGCAAAATAATCTTTTGGGATATGTTAATTTTTTTGTAAATCTACTAACTCCAATTAAAGAAATGATAGCACCAAAAACCGAATATATAGAACCCCAACTACTTTCACTAGGAAATATAGCTACAGCACTAACAGCGATTAAAACTCCAAATATGATTAGTATAAGCCCAATTAAATGATTTCTATCTTTAATTTTTTTACTAGTATAATCGATTGTGTTAATAATATTTTCTTCTAATCTTTCTTGGTATTCTCCTTTTGATACTTTCTCACCACTTAAAAAATCATTTAAAGAAATATTGAGTTCTTTACATAAAGGCTTAAAAAGTGACAAATCTGGCATATTCCTTCCATTTTCCCAATTTCCAATAGTTCTATCAGATACTCCTAATTTTTCTGCTAATTCCTGTTGAGTGATGTTTTTCTGCTTTCTACAACTAGCAATAAATTTGCCTATTTTTTCTTGATTCACAAAATTTCTCCTTTCACACTAATATTTTATAATGTAGAAGCTATTGATTACAGGAAACAATTCAAGGGTAATACCAAAATTATAAAATAATATTTCAATTATCTCAATATAAAAAAACATACTTCAAATAGTCTTGACATAACTTATCATATTTAAAAAGCCTAATTATTTAACAATTTCAATTTAATTAAATGAAATAAAAAAATGGAGCCTTACGGCTCCTTCAGGGGGTTTTGGTTGACTCACTTTCACACAAGTCGTAAAAGTGATATCGGACATGATGTTTATCATGTCATAATAATGATATTATTTTTTTCGACATTTGTCAATTACCTTTAAGCAATTTTTACACTTAATTTAATCTTTCTAAATCACGAACTATTTTTTTATAATTCATATTATTTTTATAAGCCCCGCTATTTAAATATTCTTCGCTATCTTGCTTAGCTTGCATCATGATTTTTAAATCAGTTTTTAAATTGGCAATTTTAAATGTTTTAACTCCACTTTGCATAGTACCAAAAAGGTCACCTTCACCCCGTAATTCCAAATCCTTTTCGGCAATATAAAAGCCATCATTACTTTCTTCAAGAACTTTTAAGCGACTGGTCTCTTTATCACTTATTAAATAACAATAAGAATCCATACTATTTCTACCTACTCGACCACGAAGTTGATGAATAGTAGCAAGCCCAAAACGGTCAGCATCAAAAATAACCATAATAGTTGCATTTTTAACATCAACACCTACTTCAATAACAGTCGTTGAAATAAGTATTTTCGTTTCATTATTTTTAAATCTTCCCATAATTGCATCTTTTTCTTTTTGTTTTAACTTCCCATGTAATATTTCAATAGGAATTTTACCTTGATAGGCCATATTAAATTTTTCCTTAAGCGTTTCCACACTCTTTAAATCTAGCTCTTCATTATCGTCAATAATACTTGCTACAACATAAACTTGATGACCTGCTTTTATTTCTTCTAAAACATGCATAAGTACATCTTTAAGTTCACTATATTTTTTTATTTTGGTAACAATTTCTTTTCTTCCACCAGGTTTATGCCGAATAAAAGAAACATCTAAATCACCATATAAAGTTAAAGCATAAGTCCTAGGAATTGGAGTGGCACTCATATATAAAGCATCTGGAACATCTCCTTTACTTTTAAGTATTTCTCTTTGCTTTACTCCAAAACGATGCTGTTCATCTGTAATAACAAGCCCTAAACGGTAAAAAGATACATTTTCTTCTAAGATAGCATGTGTTCCAATCAAAATATCAATATCCCCACTAGCAAGTCTTACCTTTACATTATCTTTTTCTTTTTTAGTCATACTACCTACTAACAAATCAATCGTTAAATGAAACTTGCTAAAATAAGAAACAGCTGAATCAAAATGTTGCCTTGCTAAAACTTCTGTAGGAGCCATTAAAACACTTTGATAACCAGCTAAAAAGTTCGCATACATACTAATAAAACTAATAATTGTTTTACCACTACCAACATCACCAAGTACTAATCTATTCATCTTTTTATTACTTTTAATATCACTTAAAATTAATGATAAAGCTTCCGTCTGACTATCCGTTAAAGAAAAAGGCAAACTAGTAATAAACTCATCAACTTTATCCTGGGCGAAATATTTTGCTTCTTTATACGTATTTTCATTTTCATTTTTCATATAAGCAATTTTAAACAAAAACAAAAATAATTCTTCATATTTTAAATAAACTTTAGATTTCTTTATTTCTTCAAAACTATGCGGACTATGAACCATCCGTAAAGCTTGTTTCTTACTAATAAAATTATATTTCATAATAAACTCATCAGGAATATAATTAGGTATTTTAGCACTATCAACAAGAGCACTTTCCATAATCTTTCTTAAATCATTATTCTTAATACCCTTTTTAATATGATAAATAGGAATAATCTCTTTTTTAGTTAAGGGATTTAACTTTATATCATCACAAATAAAAGTATTTCTTTTTAAATCATATTTACCAACCAAAGTAATCGTTTTACCTATCACAATATGTGGTTTTAAAAAAGCTCGATTAAAAATAATGGCATACATAACCTTACCATTATGATTTACCCGAAATTGCAACTTATTAAAATTCTTACGTATAAAAGCAGTTGTTGCTGTTGTTTCTACTAAAACATTAATAGCAATTCTCTCATTATCATAATCATCGGTCAAATTAGTAGGTTCAAATAAATCATAACGATAAGGATAATAAGTTAATAAATCATCTATATTATAAATATTAAGTTCATGTAAGTTTAAAAGCATCTTAGGGCCTACACCTTTAATATCTGTAAGTTCCACTCTAATCCCTCCCTAACTATTATACCAAACAAAAAGAAGAAACGTCTATTTTTTCTTCTTCTTTTTCTTTCTATCATCTTCAAAGATATCATAAACACCTGTATCTTCATTCAAAGAATTATCAATATTTTTAATATCATCTTCTATTTTTACTTCAGTGTTTTCTACTTCATCTTGAAAGAAAGCTTCTTTTTGAAGTTTTTTCTCTTCTTTTGCTTTCTTTTTTGCTTCCTTACGTTCTTTCTTTAATTCCTTTTTAGATTTCTTTTCCTCTCTCTTTTCATCATTTTTCAAAGTCTCTTCATTATTTTCATCCTGTTTTATATCTGAAGTTTTCTCTTCTTGAGGTTCTTCTTCAAATTTTACCTCTTCCACTTTAATAACATCTGAATGAATATCATTTTGTTCTTTTTCTTGTATTTTCTTTACTTCACTAACGACATCATTTAACTTTCTTGTTGCCTCTATTTTCGCTTCTTGTTTTTCAATAAATTGATTAATTTTCTTTTGTTTCTTTTTTGTACTATGAAGTAAACCAAATATCAAAATAAGCATTAAAAATAAGGCACCAGCAAAAGCGATAATAACATAGGTATAATATTGAATTGTTTGATTAGCACTATTTATAAAAGATTCATCAAAAAGAATAGCTGCCTCACTTTCTTTATCATATAAATAAAGGTTAGTTTTACCCGTTTCTAAATTAATAGCATTAATAATATAAAGATTACTATCTTCACTATACTTATAAGCATCCATAGTAGCACCATTAATTTCCACAGCTGTTTTAATATAATCAAGTTCTGTATCGAAAGCTACAGGAACCAAAGTATAAGATTTTGAAGTAAGTTCATTATATAAACTATATTCACCATTTTGATAACGATAGTAAGAAATATTACCCTCTTCATCTTTTAAACCAACTAAAGTATAACCAATGGCATCATTAACAAATGCTGGAATTTCAAATCCATTAATATCAACTGTAGTTGCCGTATAAGTAGCAGGCGCTGTAAGTAAGGTATCACTTTTAACAACGGTATAAGTAACACCATCCTTTACAACTTCAATGGGATTTTGATCTTCAACATTAATAATTAAAGTATAAGTTTTTTCATCTCCATTTTGAGCAGTAACTACAATAGGTACAGTATTAAGTCCTTCCGTTACCTCAATATCGCCATCCCCATCAACAGATGCTGTAGAATCATTTTTAGTAGCCGTTACATTTACCATAGTAGTACCAGTTGGTACCGTAACATGATATTCTAAAGTATCTTTAGCAAATTCTTCTTCTAAATCAAAACTTTCTTCACCAACCGTAACACTAAGACCTTTTAAGTTATTATCTTTACTATAACTAGCTTCTAACTCCGCTTGAGTCATAATTCGAATTGACTTACTTGAAGAAGTCAAACTCATTTCACTTTCATCCATCGCATACGCAAGATAACTGCTAACAGATACTCTTGTGTTACCCGTTTTTAATGTTTTAAACACAAAAGTATAAGATTTGCTTTTCACCCCTGACAAAGTAGTTGTATAACCAAGCATTTTCGTTCCACCAGATTCGGCAGTACTACTAACTAATTGTAAATATGATTTATCATAGTTAAGAGCCATTTCCCAACTACCAATCGCTGTTGAACTAGAAAGCGTAACTGTAATAGTAACTCGGTTTCCAACAACTGCGCTAGATGTACCCGTAACACTTATTTTACCGCTTGCTGCATTAACCATACTAGGTAATACCAACAAACTAATAATTCCTAATAAAAATATTTTTAATTTTTTCATAAATTCCTCCTAACTTTGATTTATCTTTCCAGCTCCCAAGATTTCTTTTTGCATCTGCAATAAGTCAAGAGCACCTATTACTCCATCTCTTGAAGTATCAGCAGCTTCTTTATAAACACCAGTCAAACTAGAAGCACCTAAAATATTTTTTTGAACTTGTAATAAATCTAAAGCGCCAATTTCTCCGTCACCAGAAGTATCACCATAAACCAAAACCGTTAAAGTCTTAGTCTCACTGCTATTAGTAATGGTAATTTTAGACCCTGTCCCAACATAAGTTTCTGCTGCTTGAACTTTAACATTGCCAGTACCAGCGATAGCCTCTAAATTTCCCTTAATAGTTTCTACACTAGTCTTAGGACTAATTCCCTTAATAGTATCTCCTGATATTTTATATCCAGCTGAAGTTACAATTGTTCCAATCGCTGATGAACTAGGACTAGAGCTAGAACCACCATCATCTACCGGACCACTTGGACTATTATCAATAGAAGCATTCATATTATTATAAACTGGAATATAAAAGACAAAAGCAGAATCCAACAATCCAAGTTCTTTGTACGCATTATAAGCAGTAGAAGCTTCACTACTAGGAGCTTGCATATTAGCCATATAATAATGCATATAAAGACTACTGCTATTTGTTGGTACAACATTAAATCGTTCTAAATAAGATGTATATTGACCAATAGAAATATAATCATCATAAAGAAATGTAGCTCCCCCTACGATGGCTTTATTAACTGAATTCCAACCTAAGCTAATTGCTTTCTTAAGACCACAATAAGTAGCTCCTCCACCACCTGTAACACAATAACCACTTACACCAATATTATAAAAATTATAATATCCACGAAAATCATAATAATGAGTACCATCTTCATTTACCGGAGCATAACTAATTTCACCAGCAAAATTACCTTTATATAAATTTTGAAGACGAGTACCTGTTCCTAGTTCTTGATACATACGAGAAGCTAAATGAGTTGGACTAACATTATAAGTTTTTCCACCCTCTACGATATCTTTAGAAATATCATATCCTAAATTATAATGGTATTTATAAAAATCAGCACCATCAACTATAACCCTAGCAATATCCGCATAATGTGCTTCTAAAGCCGAATTATAACGATTATCTTCAAATTGAAAGATGTAACGTTCTGAAAAGAAATTTCTTGGGTCTAAATAATAAGCTACAGCTTCTTGATTAACTGAAACGAACCCACCTTCCTTATAACTACAACTAGTATCAATCCACTCGGAATTACTAGTTTGAAGAAGGGAATCTCCACAAGAAGTAAAACTATTTACTGCACTCGTCCAATCAAGTCCTGTTATAACTGCTTTAAACTCCCAATTTGGATGAGCTTGTTTTAAACTACACAATCCAGACCAATAACTAGCTGGAAATCCTGCTTCTTTCATCTCTGCCTCACAAGCTGTAGTTGGTTCTGTTTTTTCTTCTTCCGGAGCAATCACTGGTGTAACATATTCACTGCAAACATACCCAGTTGTACCATCATAATCTATTTTATACCAACCAGCATCACAAGAACCATTTTTCCGTTCATCTGCTATCACATTAGAATCAAGTAAATTATAAACAGAACCAACATTTTCTAAACCAAGTTTATCATAATTTGTTGAAGGCCCCTTCCGAATAAAATTACTATCCATAAAAATAACATAATCACTACTAGCATAAACATTCAAAGTTAGACAAAAAAAGACAAATACAAAAGAAAAAAACAATAAAACTACACTTTTCTTCATATAAGCCTCCTATCTAATCCTATTATTATTCATAATAATTATAAACGATTTACACTAAATTCACAATATAAACTCCTAAAAATAACAGTAAAATGATGTAAAGTGCATATTTAATTTGCAAGTAATGAAAATATATTATATAATGTATAGTGTTATCATATAAAAATGAGGGTTGCCAATGAAAGTATTATTTAACAAATTAAAGAAAACAAACAAAATATTTTTGATAATTTATTTAATTACATTTATCATTTATTTAATTACATACATATTGCTAATTAAAAACTTAATGAGTTTATCTGGAATTGAAACTGCAATAAGAATTATAGTTATCGTAATATTCGGAATATGGTTGTTAGTGTATTTCCTATGGAATTTAATTAATCTGATATTAAAGAAATTTATTAAGCTATCCATTACAACTGCTATAACGATTATATTTGCTATTGTATTTAGCTTTGCAAACTACTATATCAATATGCTTTATAGTGGCATTAGTAATATTGGCGAAAAAGAATACATTGTTTATACAACCAATTTAGTAGTATTAAATGGTACCGAAATTAATGATGAAAGTATTTTAGGAATGATTAATAATTCAGATGACATTGAAGGTAATGTTTTAGCCAAAGAACTAATTGAAAAAGAAAACTTAACCAACAATGAAATAGAAGAATATTCAAGCTATTATGAAATGATATTTGATTTATTAAATGGAAAAATTGATGGCATATTTTTAAGTTCCAATTATCAAACCATCTTTGGCAGTGAAGAATCTTTTAAAGACTTAAAAGATACTACCATCGCTTACACTTACAGTAAAGAAATGGAAAATCAAGATACTACTTTAACTAGCAATAAAAGCTTAAAAGAACCATTTACCATCCTTCTAATGGGTGTAGATAGTGAAATAGATGGCTTAAATGCCAATGCTGCTTTTAATGGGGATACCCTAATGCTTATAACGTTTAATCCCAAAACACTAAATGCTACGATGTTTTCTATTCCAAGAGATACTTACGTACCAATCGCTTGCAATAATAACAAATATGCCAAAATCAATTCTAGTGCTGCTTATGGAACAAGTTGTGTCATTGATACGGTAGAACAACTAACTGATATAACGATTGACTATTATGTAAAAATAAACTTCAAAGGTGTAGTTGACTTAGTCGATGCCCTAGGAGGTATTGAAGTAGACATCGAAGCTCCAGACTTTAATTACAATCATGGCGTAAACTGTGGTGGAAAATTCTGTGAACAAAATAGTGACCGCGATACAAGTGCAAGTGGCATGATTTATCTAGACCCAGGCTTACAAACAATTAATGGGGAAGAAGCACTAGCTTATGCTAGATGTAGACATCTATATTTACAAAGTGATATTGATAGAAACAAACACCAACAACAAGTAGTAGAAGCGATTGCCAAAAAAGCTGCAAGTCTAGATAATTTATCAAAAATAGAAGAAATATTAAATGCTGTAACCAAAAATATTACAACCAATATGTCAAGCAAACAAATATTATCTTTCTATGATGTTTTAAAATCAATGATAGCAAGTTCCTTAAGCGATGGTTCTTTCTTAACAATTGAAAAAACATATTTAGAATATTATAGTTTACCAGTAAGATTAGGCAACAATGGACCATTTACATCTGCAATTGGTTACTATCCCGATTCATTAAATGCTATTATAAAATTAATGAAAGAAAACTTAGAAATCGAAAATCATGAAATGATTAAAACATTTAGTTTTGATGCAAATGAAGAATATACAACTAAAGTAAGCGGCCAAGGTATTACAACCGGTACTAAACTTGAAACAATGCCAAACTTTGTTGGCAAAAGTGTTAGTGAAGTAGAAACGTGGGCCACTAATCACAATATAACCCTACACACTGAATTTGTAAATAACACAAGCTCTTATTATAATCCCAATATAGCCCCAGGTTTAATTTCTAACCAAAATATATCAGATGGAATATTATTAAACAATGTAAGCGAATTAACCATATATATTAATAGTATCAGTACCAATAATGATAAACCAACTACACCAAATGATGATAACAATTATAATGATAAACCTAGCGAAGATGATAACTTACCAAATGATGAGCAAACAGAAGAAGATAACCCACTAGATGACATATTACCTAGTGATGATAATGATGAAGAAAATGATAATTCTGAATCTAGTGAATCAACAACACCAGATAAAGAAAATGAAAATCACCCAATCGAGTAGAGGAAAATAAATAATTATTTTGCCCCTCTCACACCACCGTACGTACGGTTCTCGTATACGGCGAT
>CALWAA010000014.1 GCA_944372725.1 uncultured Bacilli bacterium
CTAAGATTTAGCTTCTATCTTAACATAAGGAAGTGTCGAATTTTGTCAAACCGTGGAAAACCCTTTATAAAAGTTTTAAAAATGAAAAAAAAGAATGATTGTCATCATTCATTAATTTGCTTCGTCAACGTATCCTTCACACTCAGTACCGCCAGGATTAGTAATACAAGCAGAACACTTATCGTATTCTTTTCTATTATCATTAAACTCACCAACTAAACTGAATATTGCCCCTACTAAAGTTGGAATAAAGAAAATAATAATACCCGCAATTGCTCTCATAACTAAAGATTTTACAGATTTTTTAATCTCATCATCTTTACTTGCTACAACAGCCTTTCCTAAGTCTATCATACCAAAAACAATGATTACAATTGGAATAACTATTTTAAATACCCATAAAACCCATCCAATAATTTGCCAAATTGGCGATAAGCTTGTACAAATAGAAGGTGCCATAATTAACATACACATTCCTCTCTTTCTAAATCTATATTCATTTTATCTTAATTTATGTATATTGTCAAGTTTTTACGCTTTTTTATGTCAATTTTTGTCTAAACATTCATGAGCAATAATACTGCAAAGATAAGAAGAACCATAACTCCCAAACCAGTAGCAATAAGCATACTCATTGTTTTTCCTTCCATCTTATCTAAACGATTTTTATATTTTGTTTCTCTTGCCTTCTGTTGTAAATTAGATATTGTCCTAGAAAAAGCAAGCAATTGTTCTTGTTTTCTCTCTTGTCTACCTAAACTTAAACGATAAAGCAAACGCATCATTCTCATAGAATCACGAACAGGATATTTTCTTGCAAAATTCATATAAGGTTCAATTGTATCATCACCGGCATTAATCGCACTAATAAGTTCTTTTAGACCATCCTTAAAAATATCCGGTGCATCTTCTAAAGATTTACCAATTGCTACTGGTACAGTATAGTGTTGAATTAAAATTTCAAGTCCCTTTAAATAATAAGGTAACATAGTATCAATCTCATGCAAATGTTTTTTATAATAATTTTTTAAATTAATATAATCCAACTTGAAGAAAACAAAACCAACTACAATACAAACTAAAGCATAAACATAAGACATATTTGATATAAGTAAACAAAATACTAATACAATTACAATTAAAGTATTTCTTATTCTTTTATTAAAAAGCAAATCTGGATTGACAGAATCACCATATTTGGCTTTTACATAAAAATCCCAATCACTTTCCTTTAATCTTCTTAAATACATCTCATTATCAGCAACTAATTTATTAATACTAATCTTACCACTATAAGTAAGGATAAAGAATATAATTACCGCAATAATAGCTATTTCTATTTGCATACTACTCTACCCCCACATTATCATTATAATACTTTTCACCTGTTAAAAGAAAATAACAATTAATAATAATAATACCATGTAATACTAGATGAACATACCATAAATCTAAAAGTTGCAAATAACTTTCTTTACCTAGTAGTACTTGCATAACTAATACCAGCAAAAACAATACCATGGCAAAAGTAATAAACTTAGTATGGAACTGTTTTCTATCCATTTGGTCACGATAGACACCCTCAACTAAAGAGTCGATATCCATACTCATATTTTCCAAAGATTCACCAGAGTCTTTTGCACCTTCTTTGGTAATCTGTAAGAAAAGTTGATGCATATTTTTTACCATATAATAAGGATATTTTTGATTAAAGTATTCAATAGATTCATCAATTGTACCATTTTGATAAGACATATTAATCATCGTTTTAACATCTTCCAAAACAGGGTCTTCCAAAATTCCAGAATCTCGAACACCTTCAAGTGATTTAACAAAACTTTGAGTTGTATTAAATTCCATAATAACATTAGTTGTATATATTTGAATTTGTTCAAATAAATATTCACTATAAATTCTTTTACTTCTAAGAAAAGCTAAATAAGGAATTAAAGCAATCGCTATACCAGCATAAATAATGACTACGATTAAACTATAAAAGTAAAGATAAGCAATTGCGGCGGCAATCCCACCAATTACAATAATTTGTAAAGTATAATCTTTAAGAGTATAATCTTGCTTTAAATCTTTCATTTTAGCACTAATCGTTTTATAACTATAAGGAGCATATTTTTCATATACAACTCCAAATTGTGACTTAACAAACTTATAAAAGGTTTCCGAGCCATCATTTTTACGATATATAATAATAAACATTGCTATCAAAAATATAATTACAAATTCCATGATTACCCTCCTCCTATAAAGTCTCTATTGCCTCTTGCTTTTTATCATTCAAATGAAATAAATCTTCATCCAAAATAACTCCCTGAATTGATAAATAATCTCTTAAATGCTTTGTTGGATTATTTAAAGTGAATTTTCCATCTAATGTTTTTTGATAAATTGTATTAACTTTCGGTTTATTATCATCATCTACATAAAATTCACATATTTCCATAATTTCTCTTTGAAATCTACCAAACTTAGCACTCATATAACCTTTAACATAAATACCAATTTGTACATATCTATGAATTGTTGTTACAAATTGCTCAACATCGATATTTGATTCAATCAAACTATACATACGCATTGGAATTAATGCCGCTTTATCTGAGTGGATAGTTGAAATAATATGGTGTCCTGAAGAAATCGAGTTACGAACAGCCATAACAGCTTCGGCACTACGAACTTCGGATAACAATATCCAAATAGGGTTTTGTCTCATACAAGTAACAAGTACATCTGAATAACTAGCAATATTATTTGTCTTCATAGCAACAATATCCCGATGAGGAAATATTCGGTCTAAGTGTAATTCCAAAGTATCCTCAATCGTAATAATTTTCTCGTTTTCTTTAGTCGTACTTGCTAAATATTTTACAAGCTCAGTTTTACCACTACCAGTTTCTCCACTTACAATGATATTAGCATGCCCTTGTACACAATTAAGAAGAAAATCAAGTAAATCAGCACTAACATATTCTTCTTTAATTAATTTATCGCGATTTAAACGAATTTTAGCTGGAGTTTTACGAATAACTAAAGCAATACCGTTTGTCGCAATGGAATCATGAATGAAGTTAAGACGAAGTTCTGTGGATTCAGCATCTAAAAAAGGATGTGCCATATTGAATGTTTTTCCCATTACATTAGAACATTGGAAAGCAAGTTTTTCAATTAAAGCATTATTTATCTCAGGTCTTTCCACACGATACACCCCTTTAGATAAACTCTTTAACCACAACTGTCCGCCATTTGTATAAGAAATATCGGTAATATCATCAATATCGATAAATTCTTTAAGTGGACCAAAGTCTATTTGCGAGAATATAGCATCATTCATATAAGCACCTCCTTTTTATTTATTCTTTTATTTAAATTATTCTGTCGTTGTTGGTGTATTAGTATTACCACCAGTTGTTGTAGTACTACCAGATGTAGTTTGGTCTGGAATTTCTTGAGCATAAGAACGAATTAAATTTCGTAGATATTCACTAGATACAGCTGTTTCTCCAGGGTTACTAGTATAAGATGCATTTCTTGGTACTGGAACTAATTCCAAACTACTAATTTCTGTTGAAACACTAAGTAACCAGAACAAATCATCTGGAACTGCAAATAAAAGTTCTGATGGTGTCTCTATCTCACTAGTTAAGAAAACACTATTACCTTGAGTATCACGAACATCCAAAATTTCAATACTTTCAATTAATTTACCAAAAACAATTCGATTATCCGTACCATTCATTCTTACATATAAATCAATATAATCTCCAGGGTACATTGAATTACCATAAGTAGTATGAATATTTACAGACATAGTAAACAAAGTATAACCATCCGGAATATTCTCTGTAACTTTTTTAGAAAGTCTATTACACTCTATAGTTTGCTCTCCATAAAAGAAAGCTCCTTCCGGAATGCTAGTTCCATAGTTAACACATACTGGGTTAGAACTATTTACTAATTGACTTGTTTGGGTAATTAAATTATCATTGGAAGAAACGAAATTTCTTAATACCTCAGTCGTATTAATCATTTCTTGTGTAATTTCTGAAGTAGCTGTAATTGTTTGTCTAGCATATGGTACCATAACAGTATCAATTGCTTGGTCAACACGCCAATTATAACCAATATATAAAACTACAATTCCTAGCAACACACCAAGTATAGTAATTGTGTTCTTATTTGATAAAAATCTTTTAATTGTCGTTACTATATTTCCCATTTTATCCTCCTAATCTCTATTATAATTTTCAGCATGAATTTGAATAATAGCATCTATTCTTGTTGTTGTATCATAATCTCCTGCCGAAATAAAGTTTGTTCCACTATTAGATTTAATTTCAACACTTACCTTTGGTGGAGCTTCATAAATAGCATAGAAATTTACTTCATAAGTATCATTAACACCCATAACTTCAGCTGTCATACGAAGAAAAACTTCCATAAATTTTTCTTTATTGATTTTAATTTCATTATAATCACGATAATATCCATAATCAACAGCTTCTAACATTGCCGCATCAGTTATTTCTCTTATCGCATACCTATCTTGGGTTGTGTTAGTTGTTATGCCTTGCACTGAAATCATAAGACCAACAATTGCAACACCCATAACAACTAACCAATAGCCCCAATAAGAACTTTGCATTATTTAACTCCCCTTTCCTACTTCCATGAAGGGCCAATCATATCTTCTTCAGATATGCCACCACTCCATGTAGTAAAGTATTCAGTATTGTCATCACGAACAGTACGATAATTATTACCCATTATCAAGCTTCGGTCATTAACAACATCAATATTATTAATATAATCAACGCCGTCATACTCTACTCGACCTTCTAATAATCCAGTAATAAATGAACTATAACAAGCTATTTCTTCATAACCATCAAGTGCATAACAAGAAAGTGTACTGTTAGAATATCCTCCATGAGCCTCAGCATCATCATTATATTGCTTTATAGCTCTAGCAACACTAGGAGTAATAGTAACACTAAAGATTGGTTCTTCTTCGTAAATCGCATTACCAGCATCTTGTATCTCATCGATTGTTGTTGCCGCCTTATCATTTGCATCACGATTCCAGTTATATGAATTTGTACCATCAGGGAATAAATTAGATAAAGATACAACCCTTTCAATTAACGATGTACCAGCATCACTATCATAAATACATCCAGCTCCAATACAATCGGCAATACAATCATCACCATCGCACTCATAATCACAGTTTGGACCAATACAATCGGCAATACAATCATCACCAGTACATTCTGTATCAAAATCACAGACAATGGTATCTCCATCAGTAATACCCATATTAACTAGATAAGAACATGCATATTGAACAGTACCATTCTCATCAACAAATTCACCATAATCATCTTGATTTATAACAGCGTCATTACCACCAATTAGTCTTCCCAAATTATCATCTTGAGCTTGATCATAATATTCACCTAAATCAGTCATATTAACGGTATATTTATAAATACCACGTCTCGTACTCAAACTAACAGGTAAACCATTTTCAATAGCAACCGTATTATCTCCTGGTGTATCAGTAATCTCTCCAGTAGGATAAATATTATAGAATAAAGTATCAGGAAGATATGTTGCATCTACTTCTGAAGTAAGCTTTTTATATCTTGCATCAGAAACTTGGAATTCTTGTGTATCACAACCATCTTCAGTACATATTACATAATCGAAAGTAGTCTTACGGTTAGATGAAGATGTACTACCATCACAAGCATCATAACTCGTACCAACTAAATCCGGATAATCAATTCTATTTTGAACACCAGCTATATTACAATACCATTCTGAATTATTAGGACCATCAACTACTGAACTCATAGTACCATAATTATTATAGAAATCAGCTAAATAACTTTCTTCATAATCATAATAAACTTCCGGATTATAATTAAGTTCAGTATCCCAATTAGTACAATCATCATACATAGCAATAATCTCATTACGATCTTCAACCAATTGATTCAATTCTCTTAAAGCGGTATCCATAAGAGTAGTGATATTTTCACGAAGAGTATCTTCATCACCAGGAACAGCACTACAATCATGATCACAAGAAGAACTACTTGAACCACCATCATCACCAGGTCCATATACCCTTTGGAATAAACCATCATCATTATACACGTCATATACGCCAATACGCGTAGCAGTAGGTCGCCTATCAATTTCTACAATTCCGGTATCTTCATCTACATCATAAGTTATTCTATCATAATAACCGTCAACATAGAAACCTTTTGCCCAACAACCAAAACATTCACCAGTAAGTGCAGTACAGCATTGCCAACCACTATATTGTCTATCATTTTCAGAAATATTATCTAAAGCAGTAGCCCAGTTTAAATATTCATTATATTTATCAATAATTCTTGACTGAATATCAGCCATATCCTCATTATATTGTTCACGAGCAATTGTGTTTGTATAACAAGTTTTAGTTCCTTCTACAGCTGCTTTAAATGTAAAGTATCTACCAGCATTTACAAGTTTAGCTGTAGGCATTGTCATTAAATAATCTTCTTTACAAGAAACAGCACAATATTTATTTTGTTCTAAAGTATAAGAATTGCCCATTTCATCAGTAGCTCCAGCAATAGTTGAAGCTCCAGCATCTCCATTAGCTTCTGCTTGTCCATCAATTTGATCAACGAAACAAGCTCTAACATTTTCTGGACCAGTAATATTAACTTCCCAATCATCTAAAGGAGAAACTATTAAATTATTGTTAGCATCACAACAATTAAATGTATCAACGGTTGTACCACATTCAACTTCACAAACTTCTCCATATTCTCTACAAGCATCTTGATTGCCAGCAGCACACTCTACTTCTAATTCAGCACATTCACCACAATCAGCTGCAAACAATTCTTGACAAGCAGTACCAGATAAACTTCCTGTTTGATTTACTTCAGCAAGACAAGCCTCAATTAAATCATCACAATCACAAGCTTCAATCAAACGAGTAGAATAAGGACTACTCCAAGTAGCAAGGCCTGAACTTTCTTGATTATCTCCAGCAGGTTCAATACCCAAATATCTTTGTTTTTGAGAAGTACCAGAATACCAAATAGTAGCAACATAACCACTATATTTATTTTGTATCTCGGTAGAATATGAACCATTAATTGAATATTCAATTTCAGAATCTCCACAAGATAAAGTATCATAATAATCAGATTCTACAAATCCTTCAAAATGTACAGTTAAAGTAATTTCCGTTGGCTCTGTAAAATCATATTCAGAACCACCGCCTAATAAGTTAACACCAAATAACTGTGCTATATCTTGACCAGCATTAGTAGTTTCATATTCAAGATAATCACCAATCTTAATAGATTTAACATAATAATCAAGTCCTTCTGGAACATGATCCATAGTAATACCATCAATCGTAAATGTATCACTACCATTATTAGTTAATCCTGAAACAATAATAGTATGCGTAACATCTCTTTCTACCATAGTTCCAACAGAATCTTCAGTTGTTTCTATTTCTGTTGATACTGGTAAAGTTGTAGTTGTATCTACATTTCCACCTTCACTGTAATTTCTAACATATTCAGCTGCATCTCTTAAAGCTGCCACATAATAAGCTTCTGCAGTCGTAACAGGAGTGCCACTAAAATAATAATTAGGATGACCTGAGAATGAAGTAACTGGAGTAATTGTTTTACCCAAAGCATTTAAAGCACTTACTAACTCATTACGAGCAGCAGCTGTATCAGAATGGCTTAAAAATGTGTTAGTAGCTGTTAAAGCAGCATAATAAGCACTATTATAAGTTCCACTAGCTGAATTATGCATACCAAACGTAGCAACAATTGCTCTCATAGCAAGAAGTCTTGCCCAATAATCTGCTCCTCTAGTGGAAGAAACAAGAGTACCAGTTCCTCCATTACCAGTTAAAATACTTAATAAAGCAACGTCCATCGCTTGAATAGTTATATCAGAATTTGTATTAAGTAAAAAACGTGAAGCATATAAAGGATTTGTTCCTACATATTGAGCATCCAAACAATATAAACGATAAGCCATATTAGATTGAATATATCCACTATAAATAAAATTACCAGTACGATTAAAATAAGCAGTTACTCCAACAGAAGTATAATAATAATCCTCTAATGATTTATTAATTCGAGTTACACCACTAGCATATAAGCCTTGTCCATATCCACCGACAACAATATCACCATGCATCGTACCATTGCGGCATGTATTATAATCACTATATCCTTCACATGCTGCATGAACATTCAATTTAAAACCAAAACCTGCGATTAAGGTAATAAGTAACAAACTAGCATAAGTTAACTTCTTTTTCATACTATCCTACTCCTTTGTTTTTTAATTACCACAAACGTAATCAATCCCCCTGCTGCAACAATAACTACTACAACAACAATAACAACAACCAAATGATCACTAATAAAACTTAAAAAGCCACCATCATCTTCTTCTGGAATAGTAATTTCTTCTCCATCATCATTAATAAGTCCATTACGATATCTTTCAGCATCTTCAACAAAGTTTGTAAAATCAACATCAACAGACAAATATTCATGACACATATAGAAATCTTCAATACCCTCACAAGCAACTAACTCGCTATAAGGATTATACATTGGTGTTGTCTCATAATGTGTATATAACTCTGTATCTGGACAATTAGTAGCATCAGAACTATACACAGTAATTGAATATCTAACAATTTCCATTGTAGATAAAACATCAAAACTAATAATTCCATCAACAGCATCTTGATAAGTATAAGTTCTTGATTCATTTGTACTTTGATTTGTTACAACAACATAAAGTTCTTCTGTAACATTACTAATATAGAACCGAAAATAATTATCGTACGCAACATACTCTTCTCTCTCTTCTTCCGTCATTCCATCAGGATAGTTAAAATTTTCATCCTTAGGTATTTCCACCTGAACAACTTCATAACTAACCCCTACATTCGTAGCTAAACTGTTTAATGTATTGCTCTCTTCAATATCACATACCGCATATACATTAGTGCTTAAGAAGAATAAAACGAAAGCTAGAACAAAAGCTTTAATTTTTTTCATAGTATACACCAACCTCATAATTTAAATTATAACATAGAACAAGCTTTTTTTCAACACAAAGAAAGCAAAAAAGAGCGCAAAGCACTCTTAAATAATAGACATTAAAATAAATATGATTAATAAACAAATAAACATACCAACTAAGAATCGCCAAATATACTTTAACCAATCTTTATAATTTACTTTAAGTGATACAAGTCCTATTCCTAAAATAATACTAGTTGGAATAAAGAATTGAACAAAACCATATAAAGAAGTAAGCATCGTATAAACAGGATTAATATAATCAGCATATTCTGTTATTAAGAAATTTCCAGACATCTGAATATTACCAAATACAAAACCTGTAAATCCTAAATCAGTATGGAAAATATTTAAAAGTAAACTAGATAAAGTCATCGTAGCAATATTAAATCCATCTGTAAGCGTTAAAAGTCTATTAACGATTGTGGCAATATAAGATGATTGTGCATAACTTGGATGATATACAATAATCATTAAAGCATATGCTCCAACAATACATAATGATGGAACAAGAAATTTCTTAATTCCCCTTTTAGCACAATCAAAAAATTCATTAGCTTTAATCCGATAACATACAGCTATAATAACTGTAAATATTAGCAAGATAGATGTAATCATAAAGATATCCCATTGTCCTAAAGCCTCAACTTGAATTCCAAGTAAATCTCTAAAGACAAAGAAATCATCAGCACTCTCACTAGCACCTTCAATTACAATATCATTAGTAACATAATCATGGAAATCTTTAAATACTTCAACACCAAAATTAGCACGCCAATTCATAAACCCAAGTATTGCTAAAACAAACAATAATACACCAATCACAATAATTGGTACCATGTTTTTTCTTTTTTGTGCAACTTCCTCTTCTACTTCTACTTCAAATAAATCAATACTTTCTGCATTCTTATCTGCTTTACTCATATGAGCAATGGTAAAGAAATTGAACAGTACTAATCCAATTGCTAATATTCCTGCTCTAACTAATAAAGCTGGCATAACATTTGGATATTCCATATTATACCCTAAATAAATATTTAAAGCATTTACCCCATCTGTACCATAGGTAGCTCCCATAATACCAACTAAAATGGAACCAAAAGTAGTTGCTAAAATAGTCATTTTATCAAGTTTCATACGATTTAAAATAGAAATAATAAATGGAACAAAGATTAAAACAACAAATGTCTGTGTAAGTACACTTGTAAGCGCTGCCAAAATAACTGAAAACATGACAACTGCCACTTTTTTGTTCAATTTACGAGCAATACCAGATACAATTCTCTCATAAGCTTGTGTTCTGGTTAAAACCGCATAAAATACCCCTATAACCAAAAGCAATACAATCTTATCTAAACCTATAGAAATTCCATAGTATATAGATGTTGCAATATCATGAATACCAAGTCTTAACACACCAAGTTCAGAAAAGCCACTAGATGAGTATGCCCCAGATGGTATAATCCAAGATAAAACAAAAGCTAAAACTAGCATAACTAAAACTGCCTTTAAAAGCCCATATTTACTTTCTTTCTTTTTCATAAATTTCCTCCCAATAATGATTATAATACAAAATAATTTAAATGAAAAGAAAAATCTTACCTAAAAAAGAAAAAACCTCGAAATTTCAAGGTTTAATACAATTTAGCTCCCGCTGGAATACTATCATCAACAATTAATAAATGAAGCCCTTCTCTTCCATTTTCAGAATGAACTGCACTGATAAGCATTCCTTCCGAATTAATCCCCATCATTTTCTTAGTTGGTAAATTTACAATAGCAATCGCTGTCTTACCAATTAATTCTTCTGGTTCATAATATTCATGAATGCCACTTAAAATCGTTCTTGGTCTTGAAGTACCATCATTCAAAATAAATTTTAAAAGTTTTTCACTTTTCTCTACAGCTTCGCAATCCACAATCTTAACCGCACGATAATCTGCTTTACTAAAAGTATCAAAATCAATGTAATCTAAGAAAAGTGGTTCAATCTCAACATTAGATGAATTTAAATTCTCTACTTTAATTTCTTTTACTTTTTTAGCTGATGAATATTCCTTTAATGGTTTCATAGTTGGGAATAAAATAACTTCTCTAATTGTTTCACTACCAGTAAGAAGCATAACCAAACGGTCAATACCCATTCCCATACCACCAGCTGGAGGCATACCATATTCTAATGCTTCAACAAAATCAATATCCATATCATTTGCTTCTTCATTACCAAGTTCTCTTTCTTTCAATTGTGCCTCAAATCTCTCATATTGATCAATTGGGTCATTAAGTTCAGTAAAAGCATTTGCATATTCACTACCAATTATAAATAATTCAAACCTTTGGGTAAATCTTGGGTCTTTTGGGTCTTTTTTAGCAAGTGGACTTATTTCAATTGGATGTCCAAAAACAAAAGTAGGTTCAATAATAGTATCTTCCACAAATTTTTCAAAGAAAGCATTAACGATATGACCAAATTGAAAATGATTTTCAATTTCTACTCCATGTTCTTCAGCCAACTTTTTAGCTTCTTCTAAAGAAGTAACTTGAAAGAAATCTATACCCGTTTTCTCTTTTATCAAATCAACCATATGCACTCTTCTAAAACCAGGTGCAAGACTAATATGATGTCCTAAAAAGTCTACCTCATAAGTACCATTAAGTTCCATTGCACAAGTACTAACGATACCTTCCGTAATATCCATCATACCCTCTAAATCAGAATAAGCCTTATAAAGTTCAATGGTTGTAAACTCAGGATTATGTTTTTTATCCATACCTTCATTTCTAAAAATACGACCAATTTCATATACCGCATCCATACCACCAACTAATAATCTCTTTAAATTAAGTTCAGTTGCAATTCTTAAATACATATCAATATTTTGGGCATTATGATGCGTAACAAAAGGTTTCGCTGCAGCCCCACCTAAAATAGTTCCTAAAATAGGTGTCTCTACTTCTACATAACCCAAACTATCTAAATAATGTTGAATAGAACGAATAATTTTAGGACGAGCAAATGCAACTTTTCTTGCCTCATCATTCATAATCAAATCAACATATCTTCTTCTAAATCTCTCTTCTACATCACTAAGACCATGATATTTTTCTGGAAGTGGTCTTAAAGCTTTAACTAAATGAGTATATTCTAAACATTTAACTGTAATCTCACCTGTCCCTGTAAGCATAAGATGACCTTTAACACCAACAATATCCCCAATATCGGCTGTTTTAAATAAAGAATAAACATCTTCTCCTACATCATTAATAGAAATATAGACTTGAATATTCCCTAATTTATCTTTAAGTGAGAAAAAACTTGCTTTTCCCATTTTTCGAATAAACATAATTCTTCCCGCAACACTAACCTCAACATTAGCATTTTCTAATTCTTCATGAGAATAATCTTTATATTTATTTTTTATATCTAAAGAATAATCTGTAACTGGGTATTTATGACCAAAAGGGTCAATTCCCAAGTCTCTTATTTTTTCTAATTTTTCTCTTCTAACTAATTCTTGTTCACTAAATTCACGCATAACTTACACCTCTTGCCATTAACTATACCATAAAACGCTTCTAGTTTCAAACCCAAATAAATAAATTTCCACCAGCGTAGCTGGTGGTTTTTCTGTTTCGCCTAAAAGGCTTTACTACTGGCTTCTACTGAAGTAG
>CALWAA010000015.1 GCA_944372725.1 uncultured Bacilli bacterium
AGTTACAAATTGTAACTGGTCAGTTCCAAATATGCTTTCTTTAACTTCCCCTGCACCATGAATATAGCCTTTTCCATAACTAGATGCACAACCAATTGAAAGTTGTTTTAAAGCTCCCCCAAAGCCACCCATCGCATGACCTTTAAAATGAGATAAAACTAGCATAGAATCATAATTAGACATATGTTTTCCAACATAATTTTTCTTGATTTGTTTTCCATCTGGAATATCAAGTTCCATATCTGGTCCTTCACTATCCATAATATCAACATCAAAATACTTAGTCCATTCATGTTCATCCATAAGTTTTCTATGTTTTTCAGTTGTATTTCTTTCTCCCGGATAAGCAGTATTACATTCAACAACTGTACCATTTACTCTTTGAACTAATTTTTCTACAAATTCTGGACGTAAATAATTTTGATTTCCATGTTCTCCAGAATGAAGCTTAACAGCTACTTTTCCAGGTAATTCTACTCCTAAAACCTCATACATTTTAACTAAAGACTCAGGTGTAATTTCTTTCGTAAAATAAACTTTTGCTTTTTCCATTTTCTAATCTCTCCTATTCTTATTTATTATATCATATTTTATTTTCTTTATATAATTTTATTTTATAATTTAACTTTTTATAAGCATCTTCCATATAATCAATTTTTTCTTTTAATAATTCTCTTTCTTTCTCAAGCAATTTTAATCTAGCTTCTTTAGTGGAAGCTCCTTCATCATAAAGACGCATATATTTTTTTAAAACAGCTATAGAAAGTCCAGCACTACGCATACATTTAACAAATTCAATTCTCTCTAAATCAGCCTCTTGATATTCTCTACTTCCACTTTTATTTTTCTCGATTGGTCCAACAAGCCCTTCTTTTTCATAATACCTTAAAGTATCTTTACTTAAATCATACTTCTCTGCTACTTCTTGTATAGTAATTTTAATCACCTCAATTTAAACATATCATACTACTTATAGTGTACTCCAAGTCAAGTGTTTTTTTACAGAAAAAAAGAGAAAATTACTACAATTCTCCTTTATAGAAATAAATTTTCATAGCATCTTCACTATATACAGGCTTAGAAATATCTATATTCAAAAAATTTGCAATATAATATATTAAATATTGAGAAGCAATTAATAAATCATATTCACATAATATTCCATCATATCTACTTTCAATAATGAAATTTTGACTATTTTCTAAATACTTTAATAATTGCTTTTCATATAAACTCGTAGTTTTTTGTTTAAAATAAATATTTTTTTTACTACTTAAATGTTCATAATTAATAAATCGTCCATGTGAAAAATTCTTTTTTTCATGAACTAAAGAGTTGTAAATACCAGATTCAATTATCTTACTTTCCAAATCAATTCCAGCTGATTCTGTAAAATCTCCCATAAAAATATTAAAGCTACTCCCAATAGCCAAAAATTCTTTTAACATTTTTTCATTTTCCTTAAAATAATTGGTAAAGTAATTTTTCCAATAATTTATACTATCTTTAATAAATAGAACAATATCACTATTTACTTTTTCATCAAAATATAATTTCAAAAACAAACTTGCCGGAGCTAAAGCACCCTCAAATGATAAAAATCCTCTTTCTTTTCCTTTATTTACTCCTGTGCGATAAGAAATAATATGTTCTTTAGATATTCCTATTTTCCTCACAACTTTTTGTAATTCTCCTTTTGTGATAATATACTTCTTTTTCTGATTAATTAAACTCGTTGCAACACATAAATCGTCGGTCGTTCCAGAATAAGTAAATAAAAATACCATTTCCATAAGCTTATTATTTCTATAATATAATTCTCTAGGGTACAAAGAAATCGTATTTACGCCATATAATTGATTAATAACTTTTGATGCGAACTTTGCTGCAGCAAAAGAACCTCCTGTACCAATAAAAGCACAATTATTTAAATAACCAAAATTTACTTTAATTAATTTATCATAAGCCCCACTATTAACAGCATTAATAAGCCTTGTTTCTAAATTATTAATATTGATATTGCATCTTTTTATTTGCTTTCTAACCACCAAATCAAAATTATTACAAGTACAATCATCCCCAGACTTTTTTATTTTATATAAATTTTGAATATGTCCTCTTGCTCCCATTTTTTTAACAACTTTTTTCGTAAGTTTAGTAGCCTTATCAAAAGTAGAATCAATAAATTTATAATCAATAATATAATTATTTTTTATATATTCACTAATAAATACAGCAAAAAAAGCATCTCCTGCACCTGTTGGGTCAACTTCAATCTCAGGATTTATTAGCTCTTTATTAACTTTATGATAATTAAAAACAAATAGAGAACCTTTATTTCCTCTCGTAACAATCAACATCTTAGGTTGTAACAAATTATACACATCTTCTACTAATTTCAAAGAAAATCTATTTTTCAAATATTTTTCTACACGTTCATTTAAATTTATAATATCAAATTTACCCTTTATTTTTTCTAATATTTCTTGATTATTCAAGCTCTCTAATTCAAAATATTGCCCTAAATCTAACATCTTTTTACTATTACAAGAATCAATAATAATCTGATTTTTATCATTTAAATTATCAAAAACTAAGACATCATCATCATTAATTTGCTTTAAAATATTATTTACTTCGATTGCACTTTCCAAATACCACCTTTTTGTATTACAAAAAGGACATCTTTTTTTAGAAATAAACTCAAGTTTACCATTTACTTCTTGATAAAGAACATGAAAAGAACGAGTATGGATATCTTTCTTAACTTCAATTCCATCAATATTTACCCCAACATCTTTCAAACTATTAATAGCTACTTTACCTAAAATATCATCGCCACAAACTCCATAAACAGCGGTATTCAAGCCTAACTTAGCAATATTAAAAATGATATTATGTGAGCTCATTCCTCCATTTACTCCTATAAGTTTACCATTTTTATAATAAAAGTCAGTAACCAAATCGCCAATACTAATTACCTTCATTTTTTTATCACCCTTTTTACTAACCGTACTTCACTTTTTGGAGAATAGTCTCCATTTTTTATTAAACATTCTAAAATTTTTCTTCTATTTAAATCAAATATTCCTAAAGAATCCTCATATAAATTTTCACTATATCTATCTCTCCAACTATATGGACTTGGAAAATATAAACCCTCTATAAAATTAAAGAAATGTCTATAATCAATAGCCCCGTGATTAGGCAGAAACATTTGACTAATTCTATTTACTCCTGGATATCTTACAGCAATAATTTTATCTACATCTATGCCTATATCAAAAAAAGTAGTTAAAGCTAATTGCATTGTCTTCCCTGTCAATAAATTATCATCTACAATTATATATTTATTTTGTTTATTTATTCCCAAAATTTCAATTCCACCAGCCTCAGAAATATCAAAAAATCTTAATTCTAATGACTGCTTTTTAGCATACCCTGTTACATTTTTATTAAATTTTAATATAGAAACATCATTCAGCCTATTATCAATTGCTTTCATTATAATTGGTAATTCTAAGCCTCCGTAGCACACTCCACAAATACCTTTATCAAAAATGTTAGAATCTTTTTGCATAGTTAAATAACAAGTAATAAAATTTTCAGCAAAATTATCTATCTCCCTATATGCTCTAAAATCTTTTGAATAATTGCCTTTATCTTTATATTTTGTAAATTCTGCCATAAACTCATGGGTAATAAAAATAACGCTTCTTATTAAATTTGTAATATCAGTGCAATTAATTTTATAACTTTCATCAAATGAAATATTTTTCATCAAATCTTCTGTAATTACTAATGTGTGATAAAGTTTGTTCAATAATGATTCTTGAATGGATGTCTCTAAATTAATTATTACACTTTTTAAATTATCATTACTAATAATTTGTTGATTCAATAAAACTAACAAATAATTTCTGATATTATCAATTAATCCTAATATCATTTTAGTATTATTTAAATCATTTATATCAAAAGGTTGATTAATTGCTATAAAAGCTTTTGAAAAGAAATCTACATTATTATTTAACCATTCATACACCATTTCCTTAGTAGTTAAATCTTCTTGCGTATTTGCATCATGAAGTCTTTGTGATAGAAAATAATAATAGGTTTTTGAACCCCTTAACAATATATTTTCATTATCATACATTGAATAGCACAAACTAAAATCATTACTCATAAGCCATAACTGCTTTAAAGGATTATCATCTGGTATTGTAATCCAATCATACATGGGAATTTTGATACTTCCACTTGAAGAATCAAATACACTAGAAATTCCATCAATTGTCTGAAATTTATTATTAATCAAATTATTAAAATAGATAATTTTATTATTTTTACCTTGATTCATTTTCTTTTCAATTATAGCATATGCTCTTGTATATTCACTTTGAATAGCATGTTCCAAACAAATTGTTGGCAATAATTTTGCTTTTTTTAGTAAACTCAAAGTGCCATTAACGCCCGTTATTATTTTGTCATTTTCAATAATCGGAAAACATTTGTCAACAGCTCCACTAGTTTTTCCAACACTAAAACCCTGACAACAATTCAACATAGAATAATCATTTCCAAGCCAATCCCCACAATCTCCAATCCGAAGCATTGAATTTTGAGGAATGCCTATTATTTTTTCAGCTACTTGAATAGCTTTATCTTTAGTAGCAGTACCTATTTGTAAAACCTGTTTACCATTATGCATTCCTATTGTCAAATTTAGATTAGTATTTTTATAACTTTCTATTAATAAATTAATAAAATCAAATACTTTATTATTATATTCTATGTCGTCCCTTAAAACTATTATTCTTATATTTATTATAGCATTTGTTTTAGAATCGGTCGAGTAAGTAATCTTACAATTTTTATCAAAGTTAAAAGCTGTAATAATTTTTTTGTTTAATTCTTCCAAGTGAATAAAATCTTCTTTAGAGGATATATATTCACTTATATTAAACAACTGTTTACTTTCATTTCCAGTCATAAATAACCTTGCACCATCATTAGTAAGAGCATACATTTTTAACAATTGTTTATTAGTAACATCATATTTATTTTTTAAATCATTAACAATATCATTTAACAAATCACTTAAACCGGTTTCTCCTCTACCAGTAATAAAAAGAATTGGAATATGTCTCTTTAATAAATCAGCTAATATTGGTAAAATACGAGAATCTATTTTGGTAGAATGTTCTATAGTTAGAGTTCCATCAATATCAAAACATACAGCATTATATTTTTGTTGCAGTGCTCTCTTATAATTATTTAACAATTCTTCACTAACCATAATATCCTCCTATAAAATTCTACGCAAACTATTCACAACTTCAAATTGATTGGAAGAATCTATTTTTTCACTAAAATAAAGACTCTTTCCTCCTTTTTGTTCCCAATCAATTAAATTTTTAATACTATCGTCAATTAAAATCTCACCATTATTTGGTAAATATATTTGACTTTTTTTAATATGTGGTGGAACAAATAAAATTGGTATCTCAATATTTCTACTTCTTAAGGCTTTCACTTTTGCTTCCATCTCAAGCAAAGTGTGAATTTTAGTTAAAATAGCAATTTGTCTAGGTTTACTTTGTGCTTCTAATATATAATCAATAGCATTATTTATTACTTTGGCTTCTTCTAATAATTCAAACCAATCTAACTCTTCAAAAAAAGCATTCCAACTTATATCAGGTTTTAACTCTTTTCTTTCAACGACTCTCTTTTCTGTATCAAATATGACTCCATCAAAATCAATAAAAATTTTCTCTTTAGACACAACTAACACCTCATTAAATTTATTATATCACGTTTATAGGAAATATTTTGTCTAAATTATTTACTGTTTAACTTTATTCTATCTATCTCAAAATGTCTAATATCATTTCTTAATTCACAATAAGCTGTTACATAGAAATTGCTATCATAATTAAATATTTGTAAAGGATGAATTATTCTTTCTTGCCATTCTTGATTTAAATTTCTATATAATATTTTTAATGATGTTTTATTAGAGATTGCACTATTTAAAGCAAAATACAATTCAGATTTTTCAATCATACCATTATCTAAAAAATATTTACTTTTTTCTTCTGCTATATCACTTGCAAATTGAATTCGATTAATTAATTTTCTATATTTAATAACATCCTTATATCCTATTTTTTCTAATATCACATTGATATTTTCTAACAATTGAATATCATACTTATTAAAATTAATATACTGGTTTTTAAGATTTATAATGTAGTATCCCCCATTAGGCCCCATAAAAGTTTCAATTGGAATTCCTGCTTGTTCTAATTCACATTTGTAATACCTTATCATTCGCTCAGTAATGCCTATTTTTTCTGCTAATTCCCTTACACTATATTTGTTTCCTGTATTTAAATAGTTTAACATTTGAATAGCATTTGATATTTTACTCATTTTCTCACTTCCTCATCTTATTTTATCATATTAATATACTTTTTTCATTTCTAATAAACATTTATTTTAAAGAAAAAAGAGAAATAACTTCTCTTAAAATTCTACATACCCTCCTGTATCATAAATAACGCCATCAATTTCTAAATAAACACTATATTTGCCTTTTAATCCTTCACTATTGATATATTTATTAACAACAATTCCATTTTCTGTTTCATCTTCTGTAAATATATCTAGGCACAATGCAGTATAAGGCTTTTTACTAACAGATACATGATATTCTTTGATATTCATATTTTGATATAAAAGAATATTGACGTCTTCTCCTTGTTTATACCTACCACTAACAACAATTCGGTCAACCTCCTCAGTAACTGAAAAATCTCTATCAAATTCACTAATATCAGTTGTACCTAGAATAAAGCCAAATCTCTCTTCCGTTACATCAGTTACTCCAAGGGAACCAATTCTTTTTGCTGCACCCTTTTCATAATTTTCATTTTCCACATACAAGCTCATTTTTTCAACTCGATAATTGTTGGTTGGTAAAACAATTTCAAAAACAACTTCATCATCGATTAATTCAACGGTATCACTAACTAATTTATCTGCACCACCTATTCCTGCCGGTTGATTAGAATTAACACCATCAACATAAACAATTCCTCCTGAGTGAACAATATAATGTCCTTTATCTAAATAATCTACATCTGAAATATATGGAGAATAAAATTCACTGCCACGCTCTTTTCCATATTCCCAAATTTGTTCAATCGTCATATTATCGGTGTCAATTTTATACATAACACCTCTAGTATAACTATCTTCAGCTGGGACATATTCTTCTTTATTTTTTGATTTATTATTACCATTATCTAAAATAAATACATAACCTTCTGGTGTAATCATTGCTGCATGTTGACTCCATTGCCATTCAAAATCATCCCCAACTGGTGTAAAAAAATACTTTTGATATTCTTCACTCCAATTAGTAGAATCCCCTATAATCCAATTAAGTTCGCCTGTATTATAATCTATATTAATAACAGCATCCTGATGTCTTCCCGATAAAGTAATAGAATTGGTTGCTTCATCATACCAAACTGAATTATTATGGAACCAATCATAATCTACCCAGTTTTCACTCTTACCATCATCCATATTTAAGATATCTTTTAAATCCCAAGTTTTGATAATCTCGCCATTATTTATATCTACTTCTACAATATAATCCTCAACTGTACCATAATCATTATAAAAATCATCACTAGCTACTAATAAATTACCATTTGGCATCTCAAAATAATCATGATGATATCCACCCTCTAGACTAATTTCTTTATAAATCTTACCTAATAAATCCATTTCATACAAACCAGTCATATAATATGGTGAATTAACTAATCTTTCGGTTGAAACCATTAAATGACCATTATCTAAACGATTAATTTCCCATAAAGCGTTAATGGTTAAATACCATCTTACATCACCATTGATATCATAAGCGCTTGTATACCCACTACTAGATGGACTAAAGAAATATAGTTCATTTCCAAGACTACTTTTATCTGCCTTGACACTAGTAGGTAAGATAAAATCATCTGGTAATGCTTCTGTTTCAATAGTGATATTTTTCTTAGTATCACCAAATTCAATGATTACTTCATTAGCCTCACCAGCATACAAACCATAAATAGGTAAATAGTGAACGGTATTACTTTCAAATTCATGAGTAAAAGTAGTATGTTCATCTTTGCCCACAATTGTAACCGTTGGTGCTACTTCCTCTTCTGTTTCAAAAATTACCAAAGCTGTTAAAGGTGATATTTCATAAGGATTAACAATAATGTTAGGCTTATCAATGGTATAACCCTTACTAACAAATTCCTTTTCAAGTTCTGTTTGCGTATCTACTAAACTAATTGTTTGTTCTACTTCTTTATTATTTGTTGCCAAACTATTTAAAACAAATAATAAAACAACAACTAAAACTATCACAACTAATAAAGCGATTAAAATTATTTTCTTTTTATTTTTCATTTTTCTTCCCTCCGAAAACAATTTATCATAAAAATAAAGGAATGCAAATAAATTATAAGTTGAAAAAACTCAACTTGAAGTTGAGCTACAATTTTCATTTAAAGTTAAAGGAATTTCATAAGTAATAATATCATCTTCAGAATTCACTGCTCTAAGTTCAATACTTAAGCTATCTTCCGTATAATTACTACAAGTACTTTCATAATTATCAATATTAAATTCAACTGTATTTAAATAATCATTTAAAGTAACCGGTTCCCCTTCATAAGTATCACGACTAATTTCTGTTTTAGTATTACCTACTTGTTCATATAAAATACAAGTAATATTAGCATATTTTTCTTTCTCATCACTTAAACAACTAATACTAGAAATATTAATAGAAGTTTTATCTTCATTATATGCCATACTTCCAAGTACAGTAAAATCATCACAATTACTGCGAACATTTTTAAAAACAAAATCATGATTATGTGTAAATTGATAAATTAAAACAAAACCTATAACAAAAAGAAGACAAAAAGAAGCAAAAACAAATTTACCAATCCTTTTTTTCTTAGGTCTTTCCTCACCTTCTAAAAGGTCATTCATATCAACATGAAACTGATTGCTAATTTCTTTTAAAACAGCAATATCAGGAATGTTTAAACCATTTTCCCACTTACTAACTGCTTGATAAGTAACTCCAAAAAGCTCTGCAAATTCTTTTTGTGTTAAATGATTATCTTTTCTAAGCTTTTTAATAAATTCACCAATTTTATTTTGATTCATAGCATCAACCCTCAAAAAAATATTACAAAACTAGTATAACATATTTTTTAAAAAAGAAAAATATTAAACCACTATACAACAGGATAAAACTTGAAACTATCCACAATTCCAAATGATTTTTCGTAAAACTTTTAAAAGTTCATCTTCACTAATATTAGTTGTCTCAACATCATAATAAAGATTATCTATCTGAAAAGAAATAAAATATTGATTTTGATATCTATTAATAATAAGTTCACACCCATAAGCATAAGAAACAACCTCATCACTTAAAAAATAATAATCACGAATTGGTTCTCCATAATTAGAATGTGTAACTATTATTTCCTTATCGTTTCCTTTAAAAACATATTGCAAATCATGAAGTTTATTATCCAAATAAACTAGATATACATTATCAAAAGAAATACCCAAATCTTCAAAATCCCACGACAAATTAACTTCAACCGTTGAATCCCAATCTGAAATAACATGAACATTTTCATCCAACGAAACAGATTTTAAATTAGAAAGTGTATTAATATTTAAGTCTATCCCAGCAATATCATCTTTAATAATTCCTTTAATTAAAGTGATAAATTCTTTCTTAGTTAAATCAATTGTTTTTATATCATAATATTTTTGATTAGAATAAAAGGATGCTATAAACATATTTTGATATTGATATAAAATAACTTCAGCACCACTAATATTACTTACTTCTGCATCACTTAGAATAAAATAATCTCGAATAGGTTTTGAAATACTGGAATAAGCAATCGTTACTTGTCTATTTTCTTTTCCAACAAATTCAAAAACATAATCATGAATAGCCTCTTCTTCTCCTACCATCATCCCATAATCACTTTTTAAAATTACATCCTGTGGTAACCGAAAGCCAGCATAATCGCCCCAAATACAATCACATGGACTTTGGATTAGTTGAACATCACTATCATAACTAATATTCTGATAACTTTCAACTTGATTAAAAACTAAATCATCTTCTTTATAAATATTTTTTTCTTCTTTACTAAAACTGATAAGCAAAAACCCTACTAAAACACCTAAAACTATCATAGCGGGAACAATTCCATATTTTAAATACTTTTTCATATAAACTCCTATTCTATAATACTTTTAATAATATTTAAAAATTCATCAATCGTTAAACCAAATGATTCAATATCATAATAAACACTTTGATACTTAAATTGCCCAATCAATCTTTGCTCATCTTTACTAATCATTACTTCTATACCTTCAATAATAGATAAATTCCCTTTCGGGATATCCATATCTCGAAGTACTTTTCCAACCGAAGAATAAGCAACATTAACCCTTTTATCATCACCAATATAACTATCGATAATATCATGAACAATATCATATTTCCCTGTTTGTTCATTCCTAACATAAACAATATAAATCGTATCAAGTTTCAAATCACTTGGAATTTGTATTGATAAAGGCTTCATAGCATATGTAGAATGACTTGTATCTAAAACTAGCACATCTAAATTAGATACATCATCATACATAGTATTATCTATTTCATTAATATAAATTTTATCTTTTACTACATCTTGTTTATCTACCTCTTTATCACAAAACATATTCTTGCTAATAAATAATCCTGATACAATCAAAATCAGAAGAATACAAGCAAAACTATACTTTATAACTATTTGTTTTCTTTTTTTCATCTTTAACTTATTCATGATATTTTGATACATATCATCTTTATTAAACTTTGAATCAAAAACTTGATAAACATCATACTTCTTCATTTTTATCCTCCCTTCCTAAAAACAAATTAATTTCTTTTAAAGTACGATATAAATAATGTTTTACATTTGATTCACTAAGATTTAAAATATTAGCTATTTCTTTTAGAGAATAATTTTCATAATAATAAAGAAAAAAGATTTTACCAATAATACATTTTTTATTTTTCAAATAATTCCAAACGAAATCAATCTGGTCTTTTTGAATAGTAAGTTCTAACAAATTAATATCATCTGGAACTTCAAAAAGATTTTCTGTATCCCAAATATGTTCTTTGCGTTTATAACGAAAACGATAATAATCTTTAATCTTATGTTTAGCAATTCCTAAAATATATTCTTTCGTAATATCTTTCTTTATTTTTTTATAAACTGCTAAATAAATTTCTTGAATAATATCCGCAACATCTTGAATAGATGAAACATTACAAACCACATACTTTAAAACATCATCATAAGTTGCATCATAAACATTTTGAAACTTCTCTAAGGCTTCCTGAGTACTCAATTTTATCCACCTCTACTTAAATAATCGTAAAAATTAAAAAAAAGTTCCAATTTAACCTAACTTTTCGCCATTATTTACAGGCATATTAGGTTCAATTAGAACTACTCCTTTTTTACTATATACTCCCAAAACTAAAACTTCCGATAAAAAATCAGCAACTTGCTTGGGAGGAAAATTAACTACAGCTAGAATCTGTTTTCCAATTAAATCACTCTTTTGATACAATTCGGTAATCTGGGCCGATGATTTTTTTATTCCTAACTCTCCAAAATCAATTTCAAGTTTGTAAGCAGCCTTTTTAGCCTTAGGGAAATCATCAACCTTTATAATCGTCCCAACCCGAATATCAAGCTTTAAAAAATCATCAAATGTAACCATGTCTAACTCCTTATCTTTTTGACTGCATCAGGAATGCACTTTATTGTATCACTAGCAATCATACTAATATCAGTATTTTTATCAGTAGCTATTTCTCCAGCAAGACCATTTAATAAAACTCCTGCACTAACACTTAAAGGATTATAATCCAAATATCCAAGCATACCAGTCAAAATACCAGATAAAACATCCCCACTGCCACTAGTTGCCATGCCTGGTGACCCACATGTACATAAATAAACATCTTCGCCATCACTAACAATCGTTGTATGTCCTTTTAGTACTAAAATAACATGATTATTTTTAGCAAAATTTTTAGCTATATTCACTTTATTTTGCTCTATTTCCAAAATAGATAATCCCGTTAATCGTGAAAATTCTTTCAAGTGAGGAGTTAAAACAATTTTAGCACTACTTTTTCTCAATAACTCTAAATGCCCACCTAATGTATTAAGCGCATCAGCATCAAGAATGAGTTTACCTCTAAAATTTTCTAAAACATATTCTAAAATAGATAAATGTTTGCTATCATAATCCCAGCCCATACCAATAGCTAAAGAAACCAAATCTTTTATTGCATCTTGAATATCTTCTAAAAATTCGTAAGGATAAAGCGTTTGTTCTAAAAGATAAGGAGTAACAGACGAAACAATTTCTTTTGGCACAATCACTCGAACAAGTCCACATCCACTTCTTAAAGTACATAAACTCATATTAGCAAGCTTCACAGCTCCACTATACTTAATAGAACCACCAATAATACCAACTTTACCAAAATCACCCTTATTAGAATTAATATCTCTTTTCCTAAATAAATATTTAACATCTTCTAACTTAATTTCTTTTATCATAACCATCACTAAAATAATTGTATCAAAAAAGAATGTATGAATA
>CALWAA010000016.1 GCA_944372725.1 uncultured Bacilli bacterium
GTTTTTAAAGTATCAATATCACTTTCAAATAAAATATTACCTTTATATAATAATCCTAAATTATCACATATATCTTCTAATTCTCTTAAGTTATGGCTAGTCATAATAATGGTTGTATCTTTTTTACTCATCGCATCTGATAGTAGTTTTTTAAAATACTTTCTTACTACGGGGTCTAGGCCATCAAAGGTTTCATCCAAAAAAATGTATTTAGCATTCGTAGCTAAAGCACATATTAGAGCACATTGTCTTTTCATACCTTTCGAAAAACTACTTATTTTAGCATTGGGATTTAATTTTAAAGTATTCGCTGTATTAATGACATAATTCATGTCAAAATCACGATACATTGCTTTGTAGAATTCTGCCATATCCATTAAACTATAGCTGGGATAAAAATATAAGTCATCTGGTACAAAGACCATCTTTTGTTTTAATGCCTCATTATCATAGGCTTCTTCGTTATCTATAAGTATGTTGCCATTATTAGGAATGTAGATACTATTAATTAGTCTTAATAGTGTTGATTTACCAGCCCCATTGGCACCAACTAAACCATAGATAGCATTGTCTTTAATTTTACAATTCAAGTTTTCTAAGACATAATTCTTGCCATCAAAACTTTTTGATAGATTTTTAATTTCAATCATAATCTCTCTCCTTAATTGTATTATATGTACTAATACAATTATAATATAACATGAAATATAAAACTTTGCAATAAAAAAATGCAAAGTTTTTATTCTTTACATTTTAAACTACCACATATGGGTCTGTTGATGTTCCTGAACCGGATAGTTGAATATCTGCTTTTAAATTTATGACAGGGCGGATAGCCAATTCACCATAACTCCAGTGATTATCAAAATAACCAGATGGGCTAACATGAAATATATTTACAGTTCCTCCGTAATTGTATGGTGACATAGTCCAATATCCCTGTTCTGTATATAAATAATAATTGCTATTATTAGCACTTCCATTGCTTTGATAATATAGTCCACCAGCATAGGATACTTCATCTGCACTGATTAATCCGATTGGATAAGTTAATGCTCTATTTCCATCTTCACTTCCGCTTGTTGTATATGAATCACTTTCATTTTCACATTCAAATGTTGGTGCTTTATTAGTATATAATCTAATGTATGCTCCATAATAGGTTTGTGTTGTTCCGGTTCCTCCTGAACCATTGCTACTGCTACTACTTGTACTTGGTTCTCTATCTCCACAGAAACCTGCATTTCCATCTAAATCGTCCTCATAGCTCCGTAAATTGTTAGTATACCATGTATCGAGTACTCCTTTGATGGTACTAGAAGTTCCTAATCCATGCACTTGATTACTTTCATACATATATCCTACATAGGCATTATCATTAGAACTTGTATTAAACGCACTTGTTCCTATTTGAGTTCCTGTTCCTGTTGTATTTGCTTCTGTCCCTTGATATATCATTCTAATTGAACCATTGCCATTAATTCTTATGATGCGCCAATAAAATCCTCCAAAGTTTACCCAGTTATCGGTTGGATTTCCCGCAAAGTAATAGACTTCGCCATCATTATCATATTGACTACTATTGGCTGATTTATATATTGTTCCTGTTGTTGTTGAGGTTACTGTAGTGCTAAAATCATTTCTTGTTAATACTTGATTATAATGAGATAAGATATATTCTTTTGCTGCATTTGGATTATATTCATCAAAATATAATGTACATTCTGTATTACTTGTATTTAAATTTGATACATATATCTCTTCTTCTTCACTATCCCATCCAATACTCGTATTATTATTACATGTACTTTTTTCTGCATTTAATGTATATCCTTCACTTGGTATATTATTTTTTTCTTTATATTCTCCATTTTCTTCAATATAGATACTTGCTATAGTTAAATCGCTTGTTACTTCATTTTCTTCAATAGTGATTTCACCATTAAATGTGCCTCCCATATCTATATTTTGGCTTTCATCTAAATTTGGATATTCAAGAATTACATAATAATATACTATTTCTCCATCTAAACTGGATGTAATAAATTCATCTGGTATTAATGTTACTTTAGTATTTCCTTTTTCTATTGTTCCAGTTGAGATAATACTTCCTAATGCATCTATATTACTGATACTACATTCTTCATAATAGATTTTACTTGCTCCCATATTACCTACTACTTTTTCACAACTAGCACTTACATCCATTTTATTAGTTGTTTTATATACAGTATAATTAATAGGAGTATTTAAAGTATTACTTCCTTCCCATATCACATTATATGGAATTAATGTATTATCTCCTGTTGCTGTTAATTTAATACTTGATACATTCTTATGACCTGGATAAATATCTAAATCATTAAATGATAAAGTACCTTCTACAATTAATTCTGAACCTTTTATAGTAGCAGTTGTTGCTTCTACTTGTTCACCACTTCCACCAGTTAATACTGATGCTGTAAAGTAAGCTAGAGATACACCTATTACTACTAATAAGCAGGCAACAATAATTATTAATTTCTTATTTTTCTCTTTCATTATGCTGCTCCTTCTACTACATATGGGTCAGTACTTGTTCCTGAGCCGGTTAATGTGACATCTGCTTTTAGATTAATGACTGGACGGACACCAGGAACTGTCCAATTCAATCCCGAGTCATTATAGAGAGCTCCCTGCAAACCCACACGAAACACGCCAGCAGCTCCATAGCCAAATGGTGACATAGTCCAATAATTTAAACCTGTATACAAATAGTAATTTATATTATTTGATGTATACCCTCCTGCATACCATACTTCATCAGCAGTAATTAATCCAATCGGATTTTGCAATGCTTTATTTCCTACACTACTTCCACTTATTGTGAATAAATCGCTACTATTACTACATTCCAATGTTGGTGTGCCACTACCATATATTCTTATATAGGCTCCATAATATGTTCGTGTGGTTCCTGTCCCACCTTGCCCATTACTTGTTGTATCACTTGTACTTGGCGTTCTATCTCCACAAAAACCGGTATTTCCATCAATTTTATCTACATAATTCAAAAGATTATTTTGATACCATGTATCCAACACTCCTTTTATAGTACTATCATTCGTATTAGCGTGTGTTGACTCATATGTACCACTTCCTGGTGTTCCATACATATATCCAACATAAGCATTATCATTTGCTTGACTATTAAAAGCACTAGTGCCTATTTGAGTACCTGTTCCTGTTGTATTTGCTTCTGTTCCTTGATATATCATTCTAATTGAGCCATTTCCATTGATTCTTATAATGCGCCAATAAAATCCACCAAATTTAACCCAGTTATCAGTTGGATTTCCAGCAAAATAATATACTTCACCATCATTATCATACTGGCTACTATCAAGTGATTTATATATTGTTCCTGTTGTTGTATCTGTAATAGTTGTACTAAAATCTTCTCTTGCTAATACTTGATTATAATGTGATAATATATATTCTTTTGCTACATTTGGTTCATAAATATTAAAATATAAATAACAACTTGTTCCTTTATCTTTTAAATTATTTAAATATAATTTATTCTCTTTCCATACTGGTGTTGTGTTATTGGTACATACACTCTTTTCCGTATTTAAGGTATATCCTGTTTGAGGTAAACTTGTACTTTCTATATAATTACCATCTTCTTGTTCTAGGTAAAATGCAAGTGATGTATTTGTACTTTCTTCTTCCTCTATTAGCACTTCTTTTTCTTCTTTTGGTAAACAATATATAACTCCCACTAATATCACTATTCCTACTAAAACAATCCCTACTTTTTTCATAATCTCACCTTTACTCAACTATTTTATATCAACTTTAAATATATTTCAGTATGTTCGACAAAACTTATCAAAACATATCAAATTATCTCTATGTTGATTATCTATGATATATTTCTAGTATATAGTATTATTGAGTAAAAATCAATATATTTGTTACTATTTACGTATTATTCATAACTCATTTGGGTAACATCATAACCATAATATTCTAAAATACTTACAGCTTTTCTTGATTTTGTTCCTTTGTTACATACAATGAAATAGCGTTTATTTTTATCTAGTAGCGTTTTATAATTAAGCATTAGTTTTTCATAAGGAATATTGATACTATCAGGATGATGATATGTAGCATAATCTACTGGATGTTGAATATCAATTAGAGTTCCCATATTTTTATAATAATCTTTTATATTTAATCTTTTCATAGTTCATCACAATTTATTTTATGATAATAAAAAAATAAGACTTAGTCCTTTTGCCTTATTTTACATTTATTTATAATTGTATCTTTTTCATTCATTTAGCATATAAGAACATAAGAATTAACTTACGTTAATTCGCCGAACCTCGCGATTCGTTTTTTTCTGCTGCACTTTCATACATCACAGACCTTTCTTCCGAGAGTCGCTCCCGTACTTCTTTTTTTATTTTATCTTTCTATTTTAATTTAATTATTGTAACTTTTCAATCCCTCATTTAATATATTAATACTTGCATTATAATCTCGCTCTATTTCTAAACCACATTTACTACAATAATACTCTCTTATTCTTATATCTTTCATTTCTTCATTCTTATTTCCACATCTACTACATATTTGTGATGATGGATAATATGAATTTACTTGTATAAATTTCTTATTTAACCAGTTACATTTATATTTGAGTATTCTTATTATTTCACTAAATGTAGCATTTGTAATTTCTTTTCTTAAACTTTTGTGGTTATTTTTCTTTTCTAACATCTTCTTTACTTGGAGATTCTCTGCAATGATAATATCATAATTTTGGGTTATATTACTAACTATTGCCTCTACCATCTTTTTTCTAGCATTTTTTAGTTTTCGATATACTTCTTCTATTTTTTTCTTACACTTAATATAATTTTTACTTCCTTTTATTTTTCTTGATAATTCTTGTTGCAATCTCTTTATCTTTCTTTCATATTTTTCTAAATATCTTGGGTTGCCATAATATTCTTTATTACTTGTTACTACTAAATTTTTTACTCCAATATCTATTCCTACAGCTTGATTATTTTTTCTTCCTGGTAATTCTATTTCTTCTTCTACACATATAGACACATAAAATCTAGTGCCTACTTCTTTAATCGTGGCATTTAGTATTCTTCCTGGCAAATTATTTAAATTGCGATACCCTCTTATCTTAACTTCTTTTAATTTAGGTAGTTCTATTACTCTTCTTTTTAAATCTACTTTTATATTCTCATAAATAGTACCTTTATAACTACTAGTAACAAAGCTAGTGCGAAAGCTCTCTTTTTCCCCTTTCTTCTTAAATTTTGGATGTCCACCAAATTCTTTTTCTTGCTTGTCAAAACTTACCATTAAGTCAGTAATGGCATTTTGAAGAGAACAACTATCTACTTCTTTTAAAAAGGAATATTCTTTTTTTAGTTTTGGTAATTCTTTCATTAAATCAAACTTCGTTAAATATTTATTATTTCTTTTTAAATCTAAACAATAATTATAAATAAATCTTGTACAACCAAAAGTTTTATGAATAAGTACTTCCTGTCCTTTAGTTGGATACATGCGAAACTTATAAGCTCTATGTATTTTCATATTCTTATCACCCCTGATAATAGCATTATACTATAAATACATATGTTCGTCAAGAGCAAATTTTAAAAATACGCAAATTTCTTGTACTTTCCTATAAGATAAAAAGAAAGTCATAGTTATTAAAACGTTTTGACTTTCTGATTAAAGTATGGTATATTATATCCACAGGAAATTATGTAATTGGTTGCGTTGTGAAGATATTTATCGAGGAACATATTAGTCAGCCATATAATTTCATCGATGAATAGCGTTGTGAAGATTATTTCGAGGAACATATTAGTCTATTCTAGTGATTGGAAACTCTATTATGTAGAGTTTCCTTTTATTTATCAGGAGGTTTAAATGTTAAATGGACAAATATACAATATAGACTTTAGTGGTAATAAAGATTCTGAAATCAATAGTATCCATCTAGGTATTATATTTACCATACCTAAAGTAAATAATATGGTTTTTTGCATACCTCTTACCAGTCCTAAAGAAAAGCATTTTAAAACTAGTGATGATTTTAAATTAAGGAATTATCTAGAATTAAGATACCAAAATCTTGTATATATTAATCAAACAGACTCTATTGCTCTATTAGACCAAATGCGAAGTATATCAACTAAAAGACTGTTAAGTACATATCATGATATTGTTTTAGATAACAAAAATATTCAATTATTAACTTTAAAAGCCATTAAATATTTTAAAAATATTTTAAAATAAAAAGTTCTATAAATAAGTAAATTTATGGAACTTTTTTAAATATAAAATTATTCATTAAAGAAATCATCAAAAAATTCATCATCCGTTATAACATTATCATTCACAATGATACTATCAGCATCCACATTAATCTTAGGTTTATTTTCTTTATTTACATTTTCTTCTCTTTTTGGTTCATCTGGTATTTTTTGATTTAAATCATCTATATTAAGATTTGGCACTACTTTTTCTGCTGTAGTAACTGGAGAAGCTATTTTCTCCTCAGGAACAGCTATAGTTTCTGGTTTTGATGTAACTGGAACAGATGGCGTTTGTGGAGTTACCGGTTCAACCTTTTTATTTGATGCTTCCATTTCCGCTTTTTGTCTTGCTTCTTCTTCATCTAATTCTTTTAATCTTCTATCAATATCTTTCATCATTTGGTCAATATCCATATCTGATAGGCTACTCATTGGCTTATTAAACATAGGATTAGAGCTAAATGGTGAGGAAGATGGAGTTGCATTCATTGGTGATTCGCCACCACTTGATGTTGGCGATGCAAAAGGATTCATCATACCACTTGTTGTAAACGGATTGCCAAAATTACTACTAAAAGGAGTTGAATTATTATTGTTATTTTCAAGATTGTTCATCATTTGTTTTCTTTTTTCTTCCGTTACAAACTTCTTTAAATCAAATAATTCAATTTTTTTGATTTCCCTATTTGGATATGGTGCTTCTTCCCGCCTCATTCCCCAATCCATTTTAAAATCTGGTTCTAATTTAGTTTTAAATGGATTCATACGAAGTCTAATAATAATTGCTTGGAATAATTTTAACTTTTGTAAGTCTGATACGGTTACGAGTGGAGTTGATGCGGTTTTATCTTTTTCTTTTGATTTTACTTCTCCACACATTTTAGATATTTCTTCTAGAGCTGCTAACTCAGTAGATATTAAGTATACTAAATTACCACAGTTACCTTTGATAATTTCTGCTACTTCCTTGCCATATACATCATTTAATTGAGCAAAGTTTTGAATGATAAAGGTAAATCTAATATCACGAGAACGAGCTGCTGAAACCATGGAATCTACGTCTTTTAGAGGTGGCATATTCGCAAACTCATCCAAAATAAAGTTTGTTCTAAATGGAAGTTTACCACCATTTTCTTGAGCTACATCAATAAGTGTTTCATAACATTGTTTAATGAATATTGTCATTAAAGAGTGATACGTTTTTTTCTCATCGTGAATAATCATAAATACTGCTGTTTTTTCACGACCAATGTCTTGCATATTAAAATCACTATAAGCAAGCATTTCACTAAGACTTTCTCTTGATGAGAATAGTCTTATTTTTTGTCTAAAGGTAGATAAAATTCCACCCTTAGTTTCATTTGGAGCATTAATTGTGTTGGATGCAAAGATGTATGGACTAGATTCTGGTCCTTTTAAATTAAAATATTCTTTAATATAATTACTTGTCGCATAACGTTCTTCACCAACACTTGACATATAATTAATAGAATTTAAGTTTACTTCTTTTTCTTTCGCATCATAAAATAAACCTAATGCTAAACCTGAAAAATAGTCAGCAGCTGATTTTTCCCAGAAATCTGAATCACTACTTTTTTTCGTTTGGTCATATAAAATATTTAAAGCAACGTCATCTAATAATTCAGTTGATTTATCGGTATTTCCCTCTTTATAATATCTGTAAGGTAAAGTTAGAGGATTCCAAGCATTACCATGAGCAGGCTCTCTAAAATTTAAAACAATAATTTTATAACCACGTTCTTTTAAGGCTGATGCCGCATATTTATAAATTTCACCTTTAGGGTCAGTGATAATCATTGATTCACCTTTTTTAGCAAGTAAATTAACCATCGGTTTTACAATTGTTTGCGTTTTACCAGAACCAGTCGAACCAATTACTAAATTATGATATTCACCATTATCTACCCATATTTCTTTTCCATTATTAATTAAAGGAATCCCCGCAGCATTTAAAGTTTCAGCTTTAGGGTCAACTTTGGCTATATTAGTATCATTTTTAATTTCTTTTTCTGTTGCCCATCTAGCATAACCACTTTCTTGTTTTTCACCTAATTTAATACCAAAGCCTTTCCCCTTTTCTTTATTAAATATATAAGAAGAAACACTAGTAAAAATTAAAATTAAAGCAATAACAAACATAAATAATGTTATAACAATATAATCACTAGTAAAAGCTTTAAATGGAAGTAAACCATAGAATTCTCCTTCATTGAGAAAAGATGAGAAATTTAAAACAGCAATAGCGCATAAATAAAGTAATAAAAGACAATATAAACAAAATATTAAAGCATCTTTTGGTGTTATTTTGAATTTCATGACTTACCTCCGTTTTCAAACTAAAATTATTATACTACAAAACCATTAAAAGGAAAAGAGATTAATTAATTTTATAAGGATAAAACATATTAAAGTATAAAGTGTTATCAAAATAAAATTTTTCCATATTATAAGTATTAGTATACGCCTCAAAAAATTCTACTAGTATTTTGTATTCTTCATTTGTTTCATAATGAAGACGTGAAGCCACTAAATAATAATAAGCAGTATAAAAATTAAATTCATCTAGATTATATTTTTCTATTAATTCATCTATTCCTTTATGGTATTTATCAAAGAAAGCATATGCACTTTCCTCTGGATTTTTTAATATTTTCGTATCATTATGATAACAATATTCTTCATCTATTTCTTCGGTACAATCTAAAGCTTTAAATTCATGATGCAAAAATAAATAAGAGTTAATACTTAAAAATAAAATTACGACTACTAATAAAATTAAGAGTACTAAAAAAAGGCGATGACTATCAAAGAAGTTAACTACTTTTTTTATCATTCAATCCCCCAAAGCGACGGTCTCTATTTTCAAACATAAATATTGCTTTATTAAATTCTGATTTATCAAAATCAGGAAAATAAGTATTGGTAAAATAAAATTCACTATAACTCATTTCATAAAGCATAAAATTACTTACTCTTAGTTCTCCTCCCGTACGAATTAATAAATCAATTGGTGGTAATTCATGATACATATATTTATAAAAATCTTCTCTTTTAAAATTGCTTACATCTAATCCATTTTTGATGTCTTCAGCAAGACGAATTGCCCCGTCAACAATTTCTTCTTGGCCACCATAATTTAGGCAAATATTTAGAATTCCTGCTGTATTATTTTTAGTTTTTTCCTCAATATTATTTATTGCTTCTATGACATCGCTTCTTAAATTTGTTTTTCTTCCCGAAATAACTACTTTTACACCCTTTTTATTTATTTTTTCAAACTTAGTATTAAAGTATTTTACAACTAAATCCATTAAGTAGTTTACTTCACCTACATCTCTTTTAAAATTATCCGTAGAAAAAGCATATACACTTAATACACTCACTCCCATATCTATCGCATGAATGGCTAATTTTTCTAAAGTTTTACTTCCCTCTAGGTGCCCAGCGCTACGAGGCATGCCTCTTTTCTCTGCCCATCGGCCATTTCCATCCATAATGATTGCTACATGTTTTGGTACGTTCACAAAAACACCATCCTTCGCATAAATTATAACATAGATGTTGCACTTAAGCTATATATTTGTTATAATTTAGTTATGCTGATTTAGTTTAGTGGTAAAACAGATGCATGGTAAGCATCAGAGGACTGTTCAATTCAGTCATTCAGCACCATATGTCTTTCTAAGCCTTTATTTAAGGGCTTTTTTCTTTTTGAAAGTATTTTTACATCTTAATTACATCTTATTTACATCTTGTTTTAGTTTTAAGAATTGAATTTTTCAAACTTGTTATATTGTTATTATAGGTTAGCTAACTATAGAAAATCAAATAAAAAAACTATAAAGCAGATTCTATCATCTCAAAATCTTCTTTATAGAATTATCATCTAATAATATGTGTATTAAAAAGACAAGGTAAAAGATTTATTCCTTGTTTTTTAAGTATTCTATAAGTTTTTCATAACCTTCATTACTCCATAATAAAAATCTTTCTTCATCTGGATAATTTGCCATTGTTTTATCTTTTCCGTCTGGAATAAATATGTAATCCCAACTCCAACCATACTCACCAGACTTTTCTTTGGCAATCGTACCTTTGGTGATAGAAGTAAAAACTACTGGTTCACTTCCATATTCACAGTAAGCAAAGGCTTCAATAAATTTTGCACTACGATTTTTTTCACCATTTAATAATTTTAATATACCATTCTCTCCTAGAGTATCATCAACATAATGGGTATAAGGCCCAGGAAATCCATTTAAAGCATCTACATATAAACCAGTATCATTTTTTAAAACGTCCTTTTTTAAAATATCACTCGCTTCTTTTGCAGAATGTTTGGCCACTTCTTCCACAGAATCAGCTTGTATTTCATTCGTTTCCATTTTAATATTAGATACCTTTATTCCTAATGGTTCTAAATATTGTCTAGCACTTTCTATTTTTGCCCAATTTCCTGTTACATAAGTTATTTCTTTCATAATTAATCTCCTATTCCTTAATTAAAATTATAAATTATATATTGAATTACATTTTTTATACTTCTAAAAGTACTTTTATAAGTCAAAGAACTTATCAATTTATTTATATTTTTATTATTCAAATTAAAATAGTTTATTACTTTTTCATTAATACTAAAATTTTAATGTAGAAATTTGTAAAACATCAATATTTTTTCTCTTATATAATGATTCTGTATTAGTAGAAACAATTTCATTTTCTAATAAACTCAATTTCTCTAAAATTTCTTCAATAGTCTTAGTGTTATCACATTCAATTTCTAAATATGGCTCTAACATAGGCCAAACATCTATTTCAACTTGTGCATCCTTATAAACAAAACTATATCTTTTCTTTTCTTGATAATTTCTTTTGCAAATGCCAATGCTTTCTAGTAAATTGTTTGCTTCTTCAAAGGAAGATACTTCAATCTCAGATTCTATAACATTTTGGTAATCGCTATTCTTTTTATTCAAGATATGTTTTGTAGTCAGTTCAATTTTATTATTACTTTTTCTAAGTCTAACCCACTTATTAGGATTAATTAAAAACTTCTTCATATTAGCTTCTAACGTTAGATTATTTAATATTTCTCTAATATTATCAATATCTAATTTTAATATATCCATCAAATTGTTTAGTCCAAACAAAGTTTTTTCTTTGGCTAATTCTTCTTCGCCTTCTAAATCAACATATTCTAATAATAGCACTTCTAATTTTTTTAAATTTGTTTCTATTAATAACTTATTAGAAGAATTAATTAATTCTCTTATTTCTAAGAAGCGATAATACAAGGTTGGAACGTCATAAACATAAATTTTTTGTTCTTTTTTCCCTTTATCTATTGCACCAATTTCTTTAAGTTTAGCTTTTACTTGTTCAATATTTACATTAAGTACTTTTATTTCTTTTTCAATCTTTGGCATAATACACTCCTTTAACTATAATAATTATATCACGACTTTTCATGTAATCTTATTAATTATTTATAATCATATGAAAACTAATTTCTGACTCTTTTATTATTTTTCTAATTTCTAATGGCAATATTTTAGAACTCATTAATTTATCAAGTTCAATCCAACTAAATTGATGTTGTACTATATTTCCCTTGTCAATTTCTATTCTGTTATAATCTATTAATTGAAAATCGTTATCATTTTTAAGTTTTACATAATAATAAAAGTCTAGTCCATGTGTTTTTTGTCCTTTTAAATTCGTAAAAAAGTTTTCCATTACTCCAGCAAAATTTATAATATCAAAATCCAGATTTAATTCTTCTTTTAATTCCCTTAACATAGCTTCCATAGAGGTTTCTCCTATTTCTACATAACCTCCAGGTAAACAATATGAATTTTCATCATATTTATTTACCAAAAGCTTATTATCGCGAATAAAAATAGCTGAAACGCGATATTTAAATTTTAAATCATTACCTAATATTTTAATATCCATAGTAATCTCCTATTTGTTATTAGGTAGTGTGCAAAGTTTTTGCAACTTCTACCCATTTTTTCTCTTTATTTATCTATATTTTTCTATATTTTTACTGT
>CALWAA010000017.1 GCA_944372725.1 uncultured Bacilli bacterium
AATAAGATTTGGGCTAAAGATTTATTTGGAAGCGAAGACGAAGATAAATTATGGAATGTTTTATTTGATATTTGTTGAATTAGGGAAGATGACCCAACTTTAGCTTGGAATCAAAAGCTTGCTAAACTTAAAAGACGGGCTGATTATTTAAATGAGCTTAAAATAGATTATTTAGTTTATCAAAATTCTCTTGGTACCAATGTGAGTATTGGTCTTCCTCGAGGATACTTATTTTGTAGTGCGGATGAGGATACTGGCAGGGGAAATATTGTTAATATGCCAACGGAAGAAGTATTTACTTCACCTGATAGATTAAGGGTAAATGGGCGTGTTTATGCATCAAAACCACTTTTACATAATAGCAATATGATTGAAGATTTTTGGTTAGAATTTAAGGATGGTAAGATTGTCGATTATGATGCTAAAAAGGGAAAAGAAATATTAAAAGGAATTATTGAAACGGATGAAGGGTCCCATTATCTTGGAGAAGTAGCTTTAGTTGATTATACTAGTCCAATTTCTTTAACTAATATATTATTTAAAAATACTTTGTATGATGAAAATGCCAGCTGTCACTTAGCAATAGGGGAAGGATTCCCGGAATGTATAGAGGGTGGATTTGATAAATCAAAGGAAGAATTATTGGCGTTGGGGCTTAATATGTCTCATGAACATGTTGATTTTTTTATTGGAACTAATGATTTAGAAATCAAAGCAGTATTGCAAAATGGGCGCGAAACCGTTATAATGAAAGACGGGAACTTTGTGGAGGTTTAATTATGAATTTATATGAAGATTTAAAATGGCGAGGACTTTTAAAAGATATTTCAAGTCCGAAAATAGAAGAATTATTAAATGGGGGTGGAGTTACCTTTTATATTGGTACAGACCCAACAGGGGATTCTTTACACATTGGACACTTTTCATCATTTTTAATTGCTAGCCGTCTAAAAAGGGCAGGACACAATCCAATATTACTTATTGGTGGAGCAACAGGACAAATAGGAGACCCTAAACCTACAGCCGAAAGAGCAATGATTACTAAGGAAGAAGTAGCTCACAATGTTGAAGCATTAACTAATCAAGTGAAGAAAATTTTTGGCTTTGAAATTGTCAATAACTGGGATTGGAGTAAAGATATTAATTTTATTGATTATCTAAGAGATTATGGTAAATATTTTAGTATTAATTATATGCTTGATAAAGATATTATTAAAAGAAGACTGGATGCTGGTATTACTTATACAGAGTTTTCTTATATGATTATGCAATCTCTAGACTTTTTATGGTTATATGAAAATAAGGGTTGTATTATGCAAGTGGCTGGACAAGACCAATGGGGAAATATTACCGCTGGTATTGATTTAATCCGTAAGAAAACAGGCAAAGAAGCTTATGGTTTTACGATGCCTTTAATTACTAAAAAAGATGGTACTAAATTTGGTAAAAGTGAGGGGAATGCTATATGGCTTGATATCAATAAGACTAGTAGCTATGAAATGTATCAATTCTTTATTAATACCGAAGATGACATGGTTATTGATTATTTGAAGAAATTGACTTTCTTATCTAAAGAAGAAATTGAAGAAATTGAGAAGGTTCATAAGGAGAAACCAGAGCTTAGAATTGCTCATAAAAAATTAGCAGAAGAAGTTATTACTTTCTTACATGGACATGAAGAATATGAAAAAGCCCTTCGAATTAGTGAATCATTATTTAGTGAGGCAGTAATGAATCTTACAAGTGATGAAGTTATCTCTGCTTTAAAGGGTGTTCCTAGTGTAGATGTAACACTTGATAGTAATATTGTTGACTTTTTAGTTGATAGTAAAATTGTAAGTAGTAAAAGAGAAGCTAGAGAATTTATTAGTGCGGGAGCAATCAGTATCAATAATAAGAAAATTACTGATTTAGATTATGTTGTAGATGATAAAGACACCATTGAAGGTAAAGTTTTAATTATTAAAAGAGGAAAGAAAAATTATTATTTAGGTATGGTAAAATAATTAGGAAACTAGGCTAATAACCTGGTCCTTTTTTTATATTCACATATAATAAGTTAGAAAGAGTGGGTTTTTATGAATAATCAAATGTATCGTCCAAGACCACCTAGACCAAATGGAGGTCAAGACCGTTTTATTTTTCCATTTTTAACGGGAGCTTTGGTTGGAGGGGCTGCAATAGGGCTTACTAGACCTAGACCAATTATCAATGCCGCACCATATCCACCAATGTATGGACCTAGACCACCTTATCCAATGCCATATTCTTATTATTCTTATGGTGGATATATTCCAGGTGGATATTAAAGTGTACTTCGGTATGCTTTTTTAAGTGTAAATAGCAATAACTGGTACTTGCAATTATAAAAAGATTGTGTTTAAATGGAATAGAGGTTATGAATATGAAAAAAGTGTTAATTGTGATTGTAGTTTTATTATCATTGGGAGTAATTGCGTTTGGTATTTTTTATGCTTCCACTCATGATTTTAAGGTGGATAAAAAAGAGAAAGAAACTGAAAATGTAGAGTTAAATAAAGATAGTATTGAGGTTGATAGTAAAGATTCAATTACTCTTGTTAATACAGAAGTAGTGGATGAGTCTTTTGTCCAAACTTATGATATTATGATTAATGGTAAAGAAAGAACCTTTGAAGTGGAATTTTTGTATCGCAATAATAAAGATACAAAAGAACAATCTTTAACAGGAGATTATAATAGGGCAACATTATATGCTTATTATGAGACTTATGAAGATGAGCCGACGGTATATGATGTAAATATGATAACTAGTAGTTTTAATGAAAATAATTTTTCATTTATTTCAGGACGTGATGGTGAGTCATATTTATTAATTCATACTAATATATATTCTGATTTAGCTGGAGAAGAAGACAAACTATTTATTTTAAATGAAAATTTGGAATTTATAGATAATGATTTAGTTGATTATGCTGGGTCTAGTGAGACAAAAGGGATGACGATTATGTCTACTTATACAGGTTATATTTTAGAGGGGGATGAATATCCTTGGTATACCGATAATTTTAATGCTTGTTCAACACCATCTAATTGTTATATTGATATTAAAATAGAAGATAATAAAATTTATTATTTAGTACCAGTATTAAAAAAAGTTACTAGTGATGAGGAAGAGACAGATGATGAGACAACAGAGGAAGATGAAGTAACCGAATATGGTGAATTAGAAGAAAGAGTTTATACTATTCATGATGGTAATTTAGAATATGAAGTTATTAAAAGATATAAAATTGTTGGAGTTACAGGTCAAACAGCGTAATATATGTAAAGTATACTTTAGGGTATGCTTTTTATTTGTATTTTTTCGCGAATATTTGTTCTTGTACTTTGGTATATTTTATTGTATAATAGAAATATAGAAAGTTGGTGGGGTTATGGAGATACAAAAGTATCAAGAAAAAATATTTGAAGATATTAAACATATTAATAAATTTGGAGAGGAATATTGGGAAGCAAGAGAGCTTATGAAAGTTTTGGGTTATCATCAATGGCGAAATTTCAGTCAAGTTATTGATAAAGCTAAAATTAGTTGTAGTTTGAGTAAAATGGATATTAAAAGCCATTTTGCTGACGTCAGCAAAATCGTAAAAGCTGGTGTTACTTCAAAAGAAGTGCAAGATTATCATTTAACGCGTTATGCTTGTTATTTAATTGTTCAAAATGGGGATTCTAGGAAAGAAGTAATTGCTCTTGGGCAAAGTTATTTTGCTGTACAAACAAGAAAAATGGAACTTACCGAGGAAGAATTTTCTAGTTTAGATGAAAATCAAAAAAGATTGTATACAAGAATGAATGTCAGAAATAAAAATTTATATTTGTTTGAAACTGCTAAAAATGCGGGTGTTAAAAATTATGGAAAGTTTAATAATTATGGCTATCAAGGTTTATATAATGGTGAGACAGCAAGAGATATTGCCAGAAGAAAAGGAATAAAAGAAACTGATGATATATTAGATTATATGGGTAGTGAAGAATTAGGTGCTAATTTATTTCGAATTACGCAGACGGATGCTAAATTAAAAAGGGATAAAATTCATACAGAAAGTGATGCTTGTGATACTCATTATGCTGTTGGAAAGGCTATTAGAAATACTATTTGTGATTTAGGTGGTACAATGCCTGAGGAATTACCTATACCAGATGCTTCTATAGAGGAATTAGAACAAGAGGAATTAAAGAAAATTCATGGTGGGTGTTATGTGTTATTAGTGTAAATATAAAGCGGGTGCATTCTATACACTTGTCTTTTTTTGTGATAAAATATTTTAGAGAGGTCGATTTGGATGTTAGAAGATATCGTTCATTATTTAATAAAAAATCATATTAGTATATCAACTATGGAATCTTGTACAGGTGGTTTACTTGCCAGTTTAATTACTGATATTCCTGATGCAAGTACTATTTTAAAGTTTAGTGCAGTTACTTATAGTACAGAGTATAAAATTAAAATGGGTGTTCCAAAAGAGGTTATTGATAACTATACTGTTTATAGTCAAGAGGTCTCTATAGAGATGGCTAAGGCAATTAGTAAGTTTACTGATAGTGATTTAGGAGTTGGTATCACAGGACGACTTGTTAGTAATTTAGAAGAAGAAAAAGGTGTTGATTTATGTATTTATGATAAAAGATATGATAAAGTTTATACTACTCATATTATGATTACTAAATCTACACGTAGGGAGAATAAAATAGAAGTGATAGAAGCTTTTATAAATCTCTTTAATTCGACAATAAAATAATATTATTTGTGCTATATTTAATATGGTGATAATATGAAAGTAAAAATATTTGATGAATCTCATGAAAAAGATTTAGAAGCACAAGTAAATCATTTTTTGAGTGAGATGAATGGAGAAGTCATTGATATTAAATTTAGTACAGCTATATCGATGTTTGGAGAAGACCAAATATATTGTTTTACAGCGATGATTATTTATACAAGTTAGGAAGTGTTTTTGATGAAAAAAAATTCGTTTATAGAGGGAACCATTATTGCAACATTATGTATTGTGATTGTTAAAGTACTAGGAATGGTATATGTTATTCCTTTTTATGCAATTGTTGAGTCGGCTGGGGCTGCATTATATGCTTATGCTTATAATATTTATGGACTTTTTTTAGAGGTAGCTACAGCAGGTATTCCGAATGCAGTAAGTAAAATTATAAACGAATATAATACTTTAGATAAACAAGAAGCAAAAATAAGAACATTTAAAATAGGAAAGAGGCTGCTTAGTGTTATTGCTATTATAGCTTTCCTTATTCTGTTTATTTTTGCACCGCAAATAGCTGGGCTTATTATTGGAGATTTAACTGGAGGAAATACGATAGAAGATGTTACTTTTGTTATTCGTTGTGTTTCTTTTGCTTTACTTGTTTTTCCGTTTTTAAGTGTTTCACGTGGTTTTTTCCAAGGACATAATATAATATCAGTATCTAGTGTATCGCAAGTAATTGAGCAATTAGCTAGAGTTCTGGTTATTATTTGTGGTAGTTATATTGCTCTTAAATGGTTGCATCTTGATTTAACAACAGCGGTAGGTGTAGCCGTATTTGGTGCTTTTATTGGTGGGTTATGTGCTTTATTTTATGTACGAAGTAAACTCAAACAAAATAAAAAAGCCCTTGCTTTAGATGAGACATTTCTAGTTAAAGATGAAGTAACAAATAAAGAAATTATTAAGAAAATTATTAAATATGCTATTCCAGTAGTGATTGTTAGTATTGCTTTTACGATTTATAATAATGTTGATATGATTTTGGTTTTAAGAACAATGAATTATCTTGGTATGGATGCAGAGGAAGTAGAGTTTATTGCAACGGGAGTTTCTACTTGGGCACCAAAGATTAGTATTGTTATTACAAGTGTTGTTCTTGGCTTGTCAGCTAGTTTAATTCCAAATATGGTCGAAGCTTTTACTTTAAAAAAATATGATGAATTAAATCATAAGTTTAATAAATCTTTACAAATTATTTTATTTATTAGTTTACCGATGTGTGTAGGAATTAGTTTACTTGCTTCAAGTGTTTGGACAGTATTTTATGGATATAATTCTTTGGGTACAAGTATTTTAACGGTTGCTATTTTTGCACCATTATTCTCTAATTTATATACTGTTTGTAATCATACATTACAAAGTATGAATAAGTTTAAATGGGTTTATATTAGCTCTATTACGGGTATTGTTTTAAATGCGTTACTTGATGTTCCATTTATGCTTTTATTTGACTTTATTGGAGTTCCAGCATACTATGGAGCAACACTGGCAACTGTTGTCGGTTTTGGAGTAACAGTCATAATTGCAATGATATATTTGAAACGGGAATTTCAATTTAAATATACCGATACAAAAAATGCATTAGTAAAAATATTACTTCCTTTAATTGTTATGGTTGTGGTTGTTTTACTTATGAAGTTATTTATTCCTATTGATTATGATAGTCGTTTTGCTTGTGTTATGTATATTGCGGTTATTGCTCTTGTTGGGTCATTCACTTACTTCATTATCTCTCACAAGATGGGATTAATGGATGATATTTTGGGTAAAAATTATTTGCAAAGATTAAAATCAAGATTTTTCAAACATAAAAAAGAGGTCTAATTAGACCATATACATATTTGTGGTGCTATCAATTTCTTCGGTTGGATAAAGAGTGTTGCTTTCTAATTTGGTTACTCTGGCATCTAGTCTATTTACTTGCCTTTCTAGTTTGGATAGTCTTGATTCGATGTCACTAAAGTCATAACTCGTTGGCATATTTGCATTTACATTATTTGGTGTGTTATAATTCATAGGAGCAACAGGTCCGGCATAAAAACTGGATTGTGACGCGGTGGTAAAAGGTCCATTTGCTATATTCATATTGGGAGTAGGAATATTTGTCTGATTGAAATAACTAGCTTCCTGGAAGAAAGCATTTCTATCTTTTTTCATATACTCGTCCTTTCTGGTTTATTATATGTTATATTTAGAAAGTAGTGATATTATGCGTCTTAGAAATTTGAAAGATAAAGATATTTTATTGGAAAATTGTGATTATTTAGTAAAAAATCCGGAAGATTATAAAGGAAAATGGCATGAGTTATTTTTAAATCATCATCCACTACATATTGAAATTGGTATGGGAAAAGGGGATTTTATTTATGAAATGGCTAAAATGCATCCGGATATTAATTTTGTCGGAATAGAAAAATATAGTAATGTTTTAGCAAGGGCTATTAAGAAGTATCCAGTCGTACCTGATAATCTTAAAATTATTAATATGGATGCTTTAAAACTTGCAGATGTGTTTTGTCATGAAATTGATACGATTTATCTTAATTTTTCTGACCCTTGGCCAAAGAAGCGATGTGCATCACGTAGACTATCTAGTGAAGTATTTTTAAATATTTATGATGAATTATTTAAAGATAAAAACAGAATTATTATGAAAACAGATAATTTGGGTTTGTTTGCTAGTTCCATCGTTACTTTGAGTAATCATGGTTATGTTTTTTTAGATGTAAATTTAGATTTGCATCATAGTGATATTCCTAATGTTTATACGGAATATGAAAAGAAATTTGGAGAAATGGGAGTTAAAATTAATTATTTAAAAGCTGAAAAGTAAGGGGATTTTATGAAGGAACAGGGGATAAGTAAAGCTGCACTTGGATTACGCTATTTGATTAAGTATGCTCATCATCCTAATGAAGTATATTTTGAGGTTATTAAAAATTGTGAAGAGGAAATAAAACTTTGGAGTTTAATGACACTCTTTAGTAATAATATGGATGATTTATGGGAAGGTGTTCCAGAGTTTATTTTTCATGATATTTTTACGATGCAGAAGCTTGAAACTCTTAAAGGAGTTTTAGAATATGGAAGAGGCTATTATTCTAATTCTAATCTTAGTTTTAAAGAACAGTTTAAAATTATTAGAGATAAGTTAGCTCATGGCAGTTTTACATATCAAGATGGAATTATTTATATTGAAGATGGCTTTAATACTTCATTTGATTTGTTATGGTTAGAAAAACTGGTATTATCAACAATTGCTAATACAAAAAATGATTTTAAAAAGGGAATGAATGATATTGCTATTTTTTCTTTAATGCTTGATGGGAAAAATAATGATTTCGAGGAACTTTGGAATTCTAATTGTATTTATTTATATCGAGTTACTTTATTAACTAGTAATAAAGCTGCTTTGGCTGATTATTTTAAAGATGCAAAGATGGAACAGGAAAGGTTTACTTTTGATTTATTATTTAATGATGTTAAATATAAACTTGGTACTTATCGTTTAAATTCCCATTTGTTTTTTGCTAATCCAACACTATATTTACAGAAAATTTTTAGAGAAATTGAACATTATTTTGGAGGTTTTGTTAAACTGGAACTTGTTTCTAAAAAGCAAGTAGATATTTTTATACCTGGATTTGAAAACTTAAGTTTAAATGGAAAACTTCAATACTTGATTAATAAATTAAAACTTTTAGATAGTTATTCTTATAATTCTATTCTTGTTATGAATTTGTTTGAGATACTTGATGATGCGAAAAAGGGTATATATAATCCAGAACGCCTTTTTATTTTAAGAGATGCAGAAAATTTTTTCTTGAAAGTATATGCTAATATTTTATTTTCGGGAATATATGAGAAAAAAGATAGTGATTTAGAATTAAAAGAGTATTTATATGATAATTTTCAGTTTGAAACTCATTTTGTATATGCTAAAAATATTTATAAAGATTATATTAAGGCAATTAAAAGATGTTATGATGAGGTTTGTAATTACAATGGACCTAAAGAATATAAAACTTATCTTTTAAATCTTATTAATCATTATACTAATATGTTAGAAGATGCGATAGAAAATCGACATGATAAGAATATGTTTTGGAATATGAGAAATGCTATAACTCATAATCAAATTGAATTTAATGGGGAAACGGTTAGAATTTATGTGACAGGAAGAGATATTCCCCTTAAACATTTTAATTCAAAAAAGAAAGAGTGGGTTACTAAAGAATTTAAAAATAATCGGGTTATTTGGGAAATGATAATTAAGAAAGAGGAATTTTTACGTTTAATAGACCAGCTTTATAAACTTGCAAATATTCCAACTTCTATTAATATTGCTAAATATGTTAAAAGAAAAAATAAAAGATAATAGTTTAATTATCCTTTATTCATCTATTAATACAGCATGTATTACTAATCTTTTCGTTCCATTGTTACTACAGGTAGATAGAGTAATAATTTTATCATCTGCATCAATTGGAACATTAAAATCATATATACTTCTTTTGGTTATCATATCAGCAAATTCTAAGAAATCTGTATCATCATCAAAGAAGACTTTTAAATAATCATTCGTGTCTGGTACTTTATAAATAGAAAATATTTTAAATTGCATATCTTCATAAAGCGTATCATAGGTGATTATTTGATTTTCAGGATTGGTATACCAATTAGAATTGTATGTTTTATGCAGTGTTCCAAACATAACGCCACTATAATACATGTTATGGCCATATATAATATTATTTTTGTCTAAATTCATGGCATCATTGCGGAAATCTAAATAAATCCAACCGTTGGCATTTTTTTCTTTGTTAATGTTGTGGTCTAAATAATAATCATTATCTTTTGCTTGGACAACGGGATAATCTACATTGGTATTATTAACAATTAATTTTCCTACTACATCTTCATTTACAGTAAGGAGACTTGCTAGTTCAGTGTTTGTAATCATCTTGATATCTTCTAGAGGAGTTTCTTCTATTTGCGCTTGTTCTAAATTTTCTTCGTTTTTTTGTTCAATGATTTCAGTGGGGTCTGTTACTTCGATTACTTCTGCTAAATCTTCTTGAATTGCATTTACTTGTTTTAGAGAAACGTAATTGGAAACACCGATGTATGTTACAACTAAAATAACTAAACTGGAAACAATTAGGCCACATACTTTTAATGTATTGGTAATTGCTTGTTTAAATATATTTTTATCTAGATATTCTTTGCTGTATTCTAGTGATAAATATATTTTATATTTCTTTTTATATGTTTTATTTTTATTTTTTAAATATTCTGCTTGTTTTTCATCAGTGACATTTTCATGAATTACTATTTTTAAATTATGACGATTATGTTTAATTAAAATATTTACCAAATTTTCTAATTCATTATTAATTAGGCGATTTATGTGAATGACTTTTAAGTACTTGTTAATCTTTAAAAAATCTTCAAAATCTTTTAAGTCTTCTAAAGAAAGAGGAAAGGTAATTCTAATATTAGTTTTATAATAAATGTTAGAATATCTGAGTAAATTGTTTTTTTCCATAAAGTTACTTAAATAGAGAATTTCACAACGTGATGAGGCAGTAATACCATTTTTATCTAGTAGTTCTATCATAAAGGGTTGAAGAGTATAGCAGGTAATCTTCTTTATATGATTGATACTTATTAGGAGTTCACATATTTCATATGTAAGTGATTCATCTTCTTTTATTTCTAGTTCAGTAATAGAAGCTGCTTTTTTCATTAAATTTAAAATTAGGGGAGCTAAATCAATTTTGCTAATCATTATTTTACTAATATTATATTGAATAGCTAGTTCTTTAATAAAAGAAGATAGTATCTTGGAATTTTCTTTTATGTAAATGTCACTAAAAATTAGCTCATTGTTACTAATGATATTGGTATTAATTAAATCATTAGAAATAGAGCTGTTACTTGTTTTATAGGAAAAAATAATAGTATTATTTTGAATGCTAATTAATATTTTTTTCACACTATTCACCATTAATATCATAACACATCTTGACATTTTTTTAAATATTTTTAAAAAAGAACTTTATTTTTTACATTTTTATGATATAATTAGGTCATAATAATAGTAAAGGAAGAGGTTATATGAAAAAAAATATCATGTTACTTAGTGTGCTAGCTACATTATTGTTTGCTTTACCATCAGCAGTAAATGCTGCTACTTCATTTGAAGATAATGATGGCGATGGTGTTTATGAAAATGCTAGTTCTATTTCAATGGGGCAGTTTGGTAATATTGCTGCGGGAGATATGACTTGGACTTATTCTGATGAGGAAGAAGGTATTAAAACTTGGACTATTTCTTTTGAGACAAGCCACAAATTTATTTATTTTTCTTTAATTCCTTCATCTGTTTCTATTGATAGTGTAACAGTTGGTGGTACTGGATTTGCAAAAGTTGGTCAAGATTCATCTGGTGATGGAATAGCAGATATTTTAATTGAAAATGGTAATTCTGGTTCTGCAAGAGTTACAGTAACAGTAATTACAACTGATACGGCTGATGAGGGATGTCAATTAAATGTTAGTCCCCTTAATTTAAACTGTAGTGTTAATATTCCAGGAATTTATTTTGATGATAATGGAAATGAGATTTCGGCTGAGGAATATCAAGAAGTTTGTGGAAATACAACAACTCCTGATGACCCTAATGATGTGCCTAATAGTCAAACTGGTAGTGTTGTTCCATATGTAGCAATTGGTGGGGGATTACTTGCTATTGTAGCGGTGTATTTATTTAGTAGAAAAGCAAATAAAGTTTATAAAATATAGTAAACATTAAC
>CALWAA010000018.1 GCA_944372725.1 uncultured Bacilli bacterium
TTATAAAAATAGAATAAATAAAAAATAGTTAATATAAGTGATTTTGTCACTTACAAAAACTATTATACGAGGAGTGACTTTTTATGAATGATACAATTTGTGCTATATCAACTGCTCTAGGAGTAGGAGCCATATCAATTATTAGAGTAAGTGGAGAAGAGGCAATTAGTAAAGTTGCTAATCTTTTTGATGGCAAAAACTTAAGAGAAGTAGAAAGTCACACAATCAATTATGGTCACATTGTAAGTGATGGTGAAGTTATTGATGAAGTTTTAATAACAGTTTTAAAAGCTCCTAAAACATATACCAAAGAAGACATTGTGGAAATTAATTCTCATGGTGGTATTTCTACAACTAAGAAAATATTAGAAGTATTAATTGCAAATGGAATTCGTCTTGCTGAACCAGGAGAATTTACCAAAAGGGCTTTCTTAAATGGTAGATTAGACTTAAGTCAGGCCGAAGCAGTAAACAGTTTAATTAAATCTCATACAGATTTAGAGCGAAAACTAGCTTTAAACGGCCTTAGTGGCAAAGTTTCTAAAAAAATCAATAGAGTTAGACAAATTATTGTTGAATTACTTGCTAATATTGAAGTAAATATTGACTTTCCAGAATATGAAGATGCTTTAGAAATTACTTTAAAAAATTTACCACCAAAATTAAATGAAATAAAAAAAGAATTAGAAAGTCTACTTGAAGAAGGAAAAATTGGTAAAATTATTGAAAATGGTATTAAAGTAGCCATTGTTGGACGCCCTAATGTCGGAAAAAGTAGTATTTTAAATGCTTTATTAAAAGAAAATAAAGCAATTGTAACTGATATAGCTGGAACCACACGTGATATAGTTGAAGGTGAAATTGAACTAAAGGGCATTGCTTTAAAATTCATTGACACAGCCGGTATCCGTAAAACAGATGATGTTGTCGAAAAAATTGGTGTCGATAAATCTATGGAAATGATTGATGCTGCAGACTTAGTTATTCTGGTTCTAAATAATAATGAAAAATTAACTGATGAAGATAAAGAAATTATGACGAAACTAAAGAATAAAACTCACATTATTTTTATAAATAAAAATGATTTAGAAACAAAATTAGAAGTAAATGATACTGATGTAGTAAAAGGAAATACCATTGATATAAATGGTTTAGATAGTTTAAAAAATAAAATTGTGGAATTATTTGATTTAGAGAAAATTAATAATAGCAATCTAGAAATGGCCTCAAGTGCTAGAGAAATTGGTTTAATCAAAGAAGCATTAAACAGTATTGAGAATGCTCTAAACAACGTGAGTAGCCAGTTACCTGTTGATATGATTGCCATTGATATTAAAAAAGCATGGGATTTACTAGGAGAAATAACTGGTGAATCTTACCAAGATGAATTACTAGATACATTATTTAGTAAATTCTGTTTAGGAAAGTAAGGGGATAATAAATGTATGATTTAATAGTTGTAGGAGGAGGACATGCCGGCTGTGAAGCAGCTCATATTGGTGCTTACTTAGGGCTCAAAACAGCCTTAGTAACAGCAAACATTAAAAATATAGCAGACATGCCATGTAACCCCTCAATTGGTGGAACAGCCAAGGGAATTATTGTCAGAGAAATAGATGCATTAGGTGGAATCATGGGAAAAGTTGCTGACCGAACTCATTTTCAAATCAAGATGTTAAACAATGGCAAAGGTCCAGCCGTAAGAAGCTTACGTGCGCAAGCTGATAAAGTAACGTACCCTAAAGTAATGTTAGAATTTTTAGAAAACACTCCTAATTTAACAATAATTGAGGGTATGGTTGAAAATCTCATAGTAAATGATAATAAAGTTGGTGGTGTAATTTTAAATGATGGGAAAGAACTAAAAAGTGATGCAGTCATCTTAACAACCGGAACATACCTAAAAGCCAACATTTTAATTGGAAGTGAAAATACACCGGGAGGACCTCATGGTGAGGCAAGAAGCAATAACTTAAGTGACAATTTAAAAAAATTAGGACTAGATATTCAAAGATTAAAAACTGGAACACCACCAAGAATTAAAAAAGATTCAATTGATTTTAGCAAGATGCAAGAAGAATTAGGTGACAATGAATATTACACTTTTAGTTTTGATAATCCCCCATTTTATGAAATTAACAAACAACAAAAATGTTATCTTCTTTATACCAATGCTAAAACGCATGAAATTATCAGAAACAATCTAGATAAATCGGCGATGTATGGTGGCTATGTAACCGGAATAGGTCCAAGATATTGTCCATCCATTGAAGATAAAATAGTGCGTTTCACTGACAAAGAGCGTCATCAATTATTTTTAGAACCAGAAAGCATTTACTATGATGAATGGTACTTACAAGGATTTTCAACATCAATGCCAAGGAGTGTTCAAGAGGAGATGGTCCATTCTTTAAGCGGTCTAGAAAATGCAGTAATTACGAAGTATGCTTATGCAATCGAATATGACGCTCTAAATCCTTTGGAAATGAAACCAAGCCTAGAAAATAAAACACTAGAAAACTTATTTACTGCCGGTCAAATTAATGGCACAAGTGGCTATGAAGAAGCAGCAGCCCAAGGTTTAATCGCTGGTATTAATGCTCATCATAAATTAAAGGGATTAGAACCACTAATTTTAAGAAGAGATGAAGCATATATTGGTGTTTTAATTGATGATTTAGTAACCAAAGGAACGAAAGAACCTTATCGAATGCTAACCAGCCGAGCAGAATACCGCCTTATTTTACGTCATGATAATGCTGATTTAAGATTAAGAGAAATAGGCTATAACCATGGCACCATTGATAAAGAAAGATTTTCTAAGTTAAAAGAAAAAGAAGCATTAATTAATGAAGTCAAAAATATTTTAAGAAATAACAACTTAAAATTAAATGAAGAAACAAAAGAATTGTTACAATCTCTAAATATTGAAGTACCATCATTTAGTACAAGTCTTTACATGTTTTTAAAAAGGCCAGAAATCAATATGGAAATAATGAATCAATTAATTCCTTTAGATTATGCTAAAGAAATACTAGAAGAAGTTGAAATTGAGATTAAATATGAAGGATATATTGCTAAAGTATATAAAGAAGCTGAAAAATCTAAAAAATTAGAAGAAAAATTAATACCAAAAGATATTGATTATGATGATATCTTAAACTTAGCAAGTGAAGCAAGACAAAAATTAAAAGATATTAGACCACTATCTATTGGCCAAGCAACGAGAATCAGTGGAGTAAATCCATCTGATATAGCCATACTTACTGTATATTTAAAGAAAAAATACGATAAATAAGGAGTATTCATGAATAAAGAAATATTTATTAAAGAATTAGAAAAGCTAAATATCAAAGTAACGGAACAAAATCTAAAAGATTTAGAAAAATATAAAGATTTACTAATAGAATATAACCAAAAATTTAATTTAACTGCCATTAAAACAGAAGAAGAAATCTATTTAAAGCACTTTTATGATTCCCTAACTTTAACAAAAGCAATCAATTTAGAGGGAAATTTAAAATTATTAGATATTGGTACAGGCGCAGGTTTTCCAGGATTAATATTAAAAATATTTTACCCCAATCTTGAAGTTACATTATTAGATTCAAATCATAAGAAAATTATGTTTTTAGAAACAGTAATTAAAGAGTTAAACTTAACAAATGTTACTTGCCTAAATACTCGTGCAGAATCTCTTCCTAGCAAGTATCGTGAATATTTTGATATTGTAACGTCTAGGGCTGTTGCCCAATTACGTATTTTATCAGAGATTTCCATTCCTTATTTAAAAGTAGGTGGTAAATTTATTGCCATGAAAAGTGCTTATGAAGAAGAAATAAAAGAAAGTATGGAAATATTAACAAAATTAGATAGTGAAGTGATAGATATTATTACTTTTAACTTACCAATAGAAAACAGTAATCGTTCACTAGTAGTTATTGAAAAGAAAAAAGAAACGAATAAAATTTATCCAAGAAATTATGACAAAATAGTGAAAAACAAGAAAGTAAAATAATAGACATAAACAAAGTAAAGTGTTATTATATTTATAATAAAGGGTGTTGCCAGTGAAAAAGAATATCGCTTTATTTATAAGTATCATAGCACTTATTTTTTTAATATTATCATTAAGAATAACAATAAACAAAGATGATAATAATGATAATTCTAAATTAAATGGTAATGTAATATCAGAGGGTATTTATGGTTATGATTTAGAAACAGAAAACTTAAGTGTAAATGGTGTAACTTGTAAAAATAATGAAATCTATTATCTTTTAATGGATGTAATAGATGAATATAATGGAATATATAATTATAAATTAAAAAAAATAGACATCCATGAAAATAAAGTAACTGAATTACAATCTTTAGAAAATATAAATAGTTCCTGTTCCCTAGAAGATGAAAACATTTATTGTTTAAATAATCAAGAATTTACAGTATATGACTTAAACTTTGATAAACTTTTTTATTATGCTTCCGAAGAAGAAAATTCTACTGCTAATTATATTCCTTATAAAGATATTTATATTAAATTAGAAAATAAGGAAATTAGTTTAATAAGGAATAATAAAGCAGAACCTTATCGAAGCATTGATACAGATATTAATTTATATTATGAAAACTATTTTGTTACAAATGATAATACTTACATAAATCTAGTAGATGATGAGGGAAACTACTACTTATATAACATAAATGAAGAAACAATAACAAATATAAATCAAAAAAGTTATTTCAAATATGAAAATGGTTTTGTTTTTTATGATGATATCAGCTTTCAAATATATAATTTACAAAATGATAATCTGATAGAATACACAAATAACTTCCAAAAAAACTATTATTATACCGGTACATTAGATGGTAAAAATACCATGTTATGTTTATATGATATAATTGAAAACAAGTTATTAATAGAAAACTTAGAATCAAGTACGTTACAGGAAATAGATAGTAATCTCTTTTCAAATGATAATCCTATAGCTAACTTAAATTTTGAAGATAATTATTTATATATTTATGTGTTGCAGGATAAAAATAATTTTTATGTAGTAAATATGGATGAACTAAATGTTCCTAGTATTAACGCCCAGGAATATACAGACGAAATGCTTTCTAATATTAGTAATACAATAAATAATATAAAAGAAACTTATGACATAAACATAAATATAAAAGAAAATGCTGTAATTGAATTTCCGGATTTCAGCGCTGAAGTATTATTAAATAATGAATTAATATTAGAATCATTAAACAAAATAGAAACAATATTAGCAAAATATGACCAAGTCTTTTTTGAAAGTTTTTATAATAATGGCTTTAATGGTTTAAATATCTATTTAACTGGTTCTCTAACACCAAGTGATTATGAAACCCAAGCTGCTAATCCGGCTGCTTATTCTCTTATATTTAAAGGTGAATACATGATAGTAATTGATTTAAATCAGCCTAATATAGAAGAATTATTATGCCATGAATTATTACATAACTTAGAGTTCAATTTAAATAACCAAGGAATTTATCCTTTTAAAAATTGGTCAAGTTATAATCCTAGTGATTTTTATTATGATAATTCTTATACATCAAATAGCAAATTTAATTATACATTAATGGAAAAAGATATAAATAATGTTTATTTTATTGATTACTATTCTCATACTTATGAAACAGAAGACCGTGCCCGAGTATTTGAAAGTATTTGTTCTTGTAATGAAGATAGCAAAATTAATGATTATCCGAATCTCTACGCCAAAGGATTATATTTAAAAGAAGAGATTACTAAATACTATCCAAATCTAAATAATACAGGCTTATTTAATAGTTTAAATTGAAAAATAACTTCAAGAAAAGTTATAACACAGAAACGATGTTTTTAAGTTGAAAAAAGAAGAAAATAATGTTAAAATTATGTTATTAGATAAAAGGGCTGATGAAAGTGAACTTAGAGCAAAATATATTACAAATTCCAATTGATGAAATAATCCCTAATCGTTTTCAACCAAGACTTCAATTTGATGACCGCGGTTTAGAAGAATTAGCAAGTTCTATTAAACAGCATGGAATTATTCAACCTTTAGTTTTAAGACGTGTAGAAGATAAATACGAAATTATCGCTGGTGAAAGAAGATATAAAGCAGCTCAACTTGCCGGACTTACTAAAGTTCCCGTAGTAATTGCTAATATTGATGATAATAAAAGTGCTGAAGTTGCTATTGTCGAAAATGTCCAAAGAAAAGATTTATCAGCAATAGAAGAAGCTAGAAGCTATAAAAACTTGCTTGATAAAGGTTATTTAACCCAAGCTGAACTAGCTAAAAAAATGGGCTTATCTCAAAGTGCTATTGCCAATAAACTTCGTTTGTTAAATTTAGATGAAGAAGTCCAAAAAGCCTTAATGAACAACCAAATAAGTGAAAGACATGCTAGAAGCCTGCTTGTTTTACCAAGTCATGAAGAACAAAGAAAATGGTTAAAAAGAATTATTAATGAAAGAATGACGGTAAGAGATTTAGACAATGAATTAAAAAAGTTAAATGAAGCCCCAAAAGAAGAACCGGATGAAGACGATACTGATGTTCCATTAGTAAAAAGCATAGATATTGATGCAATTAGAAAAGAAGCAACGGAAATTCCAAGCATTAATGAAGAAAGTGACATTGCTCGTAAATTAAGAGAAATTGAAAGAGAAAAAATGTTTAATCCCGATGTCATTCCTGTCGAACAAGCTAGAAATGACTCTAAAGGTAATTTCTTTAATTTCCTAGAAAATGAAAAAGTAAATATGAACATGGAAGAACCAGTATTAAAAACACCAACAATTAATATTGACCTTCCAACACCTAAAGATACTATAAAAGAGGAGCCAAAAAGAGAAGAAAATAATTCTGAAATATCACCAACTTTAAATTCTAATTTTGGCAGTAATATTAATATAAGTAGTAATACATCAAATGAAGATAACTTTGACCCAGTAAATTTAATAGATACATTAGACCCTAATTATGAAGAAAAACAAGAAGTAAAATTAGGAATTGACTTAAAAACAGCAATTAATACAGTACGAGAAATGAAAGATACTCTTCAAGAAAAAGGATTTAATATTTCTTTAGAAGAAACGGATTTAAATGATTTGTATCAGTTTGTAATAAAAATAAAAAAAGATTAAAGCAAGTACTTTTTATGTATTTGTTTTTAATTTGACAAAAAACATGTAAATATATTATAATGATAACGTAAGTTACCAATGTAGAGTGGGGTGGTAAAATGGCTGGAAAAAGTATTATTGATAAACCAACTTTATTAAAATATGCCATTAAAATGGTAAGTGAAAAAGGCATTGAAAGCATTAATGCTAGGGATTTAGCAGCAAATGCGGGTATTTCTACCAAACCAATTTATCGTATCTACAAAAGTTTAGATGAATTAAAAACAGATGTAAATGACATCATAAAAAAAGAATACGATGAATTCATTATGAAACGTGTAGATAATAAAAATGCTTTAATTACTGTATGCGTTGCCTATGTAGAATTTGCTGATATGCACAAAAATTATTTTAAATGTATGTTCTTATCAAATAATTTAAAATGGCAAAGTATTGATGATGTATTAAATGAAAAATGGAATCAATCAACAATCATTAATTTAGTAAATAAACATAGCCTAAGTTTTGAAGAAGCAAAAACACTATTTATGAATGTTTGGCTATATGCAAATGGCTTAGCAACTCTTATAGCGTGCAATGACTTAAAAATAGACAACAAAGAAATATTAATACGTATAGTAAAAATATACAAAGAATTATCCAAAACTTTAAAAAACAACGAAAAAATAACAAGCAAATAAAACTGCTTGTTTTTATATTTTCAACATATATGTCAGAATTCATCGAACTTTGTCGAACACTTTTTCTTGATTTTTCTAGTATTATCACTCATAATAAATAACCGTTATTTACAGGTGGTAGCGCCTGCTTTCCGTTTTATTAGTAGTTTAAACTACTTGAGTATCAGGGGGTTTAAGTGAAAGTAGGAGGGGATGTAAATGAGTGATACGAAATTATTGCTTATTATAATAATTTTACTTATCTCTATTATTAGAGAAGAGCAAAAGAAAAGACGCTAGCTTAAAGCATAGCGTTTGCAATGAATTTTGCAGGCGTTATCCACCGAGTGAATAACACTTACGTCTTAAGTATAACCTATTTTTAAAATAAATACAAGAACTAACTAATATAACTTGGAACTCCTAATTCTACATTTTGAAGCTGGAATTCTTGGCCATGAATATTAAAATGAAAAGTATAATAGTCATCTTGGGTTTTAACAAAAACTTGAAAAGTATCTTTTTTATTACTTACTGCCTGAATAAACTCATAAGAAGAAACATCGGAAAGATAAGTATTAAAATAACTAGAAATAGAATTTCTCGTATTCATTTCAATTCTTTTGTTTAATATACGATAACATACCAAACTATAAACCAGCAATATAACAGATACTACTAATACAGCTACTAAAAATTTTGCTTTCATTTTATCCATCCTATCATTTAATAGTTTACCATAAATTTACCAGAATATAAATATATGTAATATTTAGTACTTGACAAAACCAAGTAGTAGATTTATGATATTAACAAGTAGGTGATAAATATAAATACACAGTTTAAAAAAGGTGTTTTGGAACTTTTAATACTATTGATGGTCAAAAAAAGTGATATGTATGGCTATGAACTAGTAGAAAAAGTAAGCAAAATTGTCGATGTAAGTGAAGGAACAATTTATCCAATACTAAAAAGATTAACGAATGAGGGATATTTTGAAACATATACTAAAGAATCAACCGAAGGACCAATCAGAAAATATTATCATATAACGACTACTGGTTTAAAAATAATGAAGGATGAGCTAAAAGAATGGCAAAAATTTTCAAAAAACGTAAATGAATTTATTGAAAGGAGTACAAAAAATGAATAAAGAAGAATTTTTAAATAAGTTAAGAAAAAAACTAGATATTTTAGAAGATAAAGAAATAGAAGATATTATTAGTGAATACGAAGGTTATATTGAAGAAAAAGTAAGTAGAGGTCTAACGGAAGAAGAAGCTGTAAAAGAACTAGGTGACTTTAACGAGATTGTAAATGACTTACTTGCAGCCTATAAAGTGAAACAAAAAGACACGAATTATATCAAGAAATTTATCAATAAAATATCTCAAGGACTAGATTATATATTAAATGAATTAAGTAATAAAAGTGGTAAAGATATTTTAAAATTTGTAATTGAAATTGCTTTAATTATTTTGATAATATGCATATTTAAAATACCATTTTTAATAGTAAAAGATTTAGGATGGAATATCTTTACTAGCTTATCATCACCAATTTCCAATATATTTTATGGAATATGGTCATTTATTATTGAATTATCTTATTTTATTATGGCCATTGTCTTATTTATAAAAATAATTGAAAAGAGATACTTTAAAAATTTTTCAGAAAAAATAGTAGCAGAAATAGATGAAGAAAAAGAAGGAAAGAAAGAAGAAAAAGTTAAAATAAAGAACGAAAAGAAAACAGAAATAGGTAAAGAAACAAAGGAAAAAAGTCCTAAAAAACTTGGAATAGTAGAGATAATCACTAATATCTGTATTTTATTTATAAAGTTTATTGTTTTGATGATTTTAATAGGTGTAATCTTCTATTTAGTTGGTATGACATTTGCTTTAGGATTAGGCATCTACTTATTAATTAAAGGAGTTCCTTATTTTGGCATTTTTATCCTCTTACTTGCTCTTGTTTTATCAGGTGTTCTATTATTACAATTAGGAATTTATTTTGTTTTTAATAAGAAAATAAAAGCCAGTCATACCTTAATCGAAGTGATAATCATCGTTATTCTATCAGGATTTGGTTTAGCTCTAAGTACAGTTGAAATCGCAGAAACTGAAATTATTTATGATAGTATGATTAAAGAGACTAAAACAGTGAGTGGAGAAATTAAGGTAGATGATAATTTAGTTTTATATGGCAAATACAACATCATAATAGATGAAAGTTTAACGGACACAATTAGAGTAGAATATGTATATCCAGACATAAATGATATAGAAGTAGAAATTAATTTAGAACATTATAACAACGGCTATTACTTGGATTATACCGTTTCCAATTTAAATTGGAATAAAGAAATATGGAATAAAGTAATCGATAATCTAAAAGCTAAAAAGATATATGTAGATAACTTTGAAATAGAAAAGAATGTTTATATGTCTACTTTGACTAAAGAAAAATTAGAAAGTAACAAATCATCTCAAAATAACCCAAGTGTTCTTTATGAATTTACGCAAACTTACCATGTTGCAAATATTGAAGAAAGTAATGATTATAATTATTTATATTTAACAGTGAGACAATTTCAATTTGAAGAAATTGCAACTGTAAAAGTATTACGTAGCCTAGCAAGTGAAGTAAAAGAAGATGAAAACTATGAATTTACTTTTCAATATGAGTATCCAAAAGTAGAACTAACTGAGGGAACAATAGAAGAAATATTTGAGAAATGTCATTTAATTTCTATTGAGTATACTGATAAAACGGGCGTTATTCAAACACAGGAATCACCTGTTCCTGAAAATTAATGTAAATAATTAAAATTTGTGATAGCATTTATTAAAATAATTTGATATTCTAATGATGGAGGTAATGAAAATGAAAAGAAAATTTTTACTATGTCGTCGTTGTGGCAATTTAATCGAAATGATTAATGATTCAGGAGTAACACCAATTTGTTGTGGAATAGATATGGATGTATTAACAGCTAATACTACAGAAGCTGCAACGGAAAAACATATACCAGTAATTGAAATAAACAGTAATATTGCTAAAGTAACAATAGGAGAGGTTTTACATCCAATGGAAGAAGCTCATTATATTGAATGGATTTATCTTGAAACAAACAAAGGAATCAAAAGAGTTAATTTAAAACCAGGTGATGAACCAATTGTAAATTTTGCTCTAGCAGAGGATGAAACTGTAACATCTGCCTATGCTTATTGCAATTTACATGGTTTATGGCTAAAGAATTAAAGTAAATCGTAATGATTTGCTTTTTATTGTGTGCCGTGCATGGCATATAACTAGAGGGTGAAAGTCCCTTACACACGTAGGTATCAACGAAGTGTTAGA